>CANODN010000006.1 GCA_947564765.1 uncultured Roseburia sp.
TTACAAAAAAATGATTTGAAAAATGGAAGTATTTGTATATAATAAGGTTATATATGCAAAAATATGATTAAATTCACAGTTTGTGTTCACAATAAATTGCAGAAAGATGAAAGGGGAACATAGAATGGTTTCAACAGATATCGGAATTGATTTAGGAACAGCCAGTATATTAGTTTATATCAAAGGCAAGGGTGTTGTATTAAAAGAGCCGTCTGTCGTTGCTTTTGACAGAGATACAAATAAGATTAAAGCAATCGGAGAAGAAGCACGTCTGATGCTGGGCAGGACGCCGGGCAATATTGTTGCGGTCAGGCCGCTGCGTCAGGGTGTTATTTCCGATTATACCGTTACAGAGAAGATGATCAAATATTTTATACAAAAGGCGATCGGCAAGAAGAATTTCCGTAAACCGCGTATCAGCGTCTGCGTGCCGAGCGGTGTGACAGAGGTTGAGAAAAAGGCCGTAGAGGATGCAACCTACAATGCCGGTGCAAGAGAGGTAAAGATTATTGAGGAGCCTATAGCGGCAGCAATCGGCGCGGGCATTGATATTGCAAGACCGTGCGGAAATATGATCGTAGATATCGGAGGCGGTACAGCAGATATTGCAGTAATCTCACTGGGCGGTTCTGTAGTAAGTACATCGATTAAGATTGCCGGCGATGATTTTGACGAAGCGATCGTACGCTATATGCGTAAGAAGCACAATCTTTTGATCGGTGAAAGAACAGCAGAAGATATTAAGATAAAAATCGGTTCCTGTTTCCCGAACGGAAATAACGAGACGATGGATGTCCGCGGACGTAATCTTGTGACAGGACTTCCGAAAACGGTCACCGTATCCTCCGAAGAAACGGAGGACGCATTGCGTGAGCCTACCATGCAGATCGTAGAGGCGGTACACAGTGTTCTGGAGAAAACACCGCCAGAGCTTGCGGCGGATGTGGCAGACAGGGGAATTGTATTGACCGGCGGTGGAGCATTGCTGCGGGGATTGGAAGAATTACTGGAAGACCGGACCGGAATCAATACGATGACAGCGGAGCAGCCGATGACCTGTGTAGCCATTGGAACAGGGAAGTTTGTAGAATTTTTATCAGGAAAACGAGACGAAGACTAAAGAAAGAAAGACATTTTGCCGATATTATATAAGGATACTTAGCGGCATCGTGATAAGATGCCTCGAAGAAACAGAAATCTTTACATGGATGGCATACAGTTCAGGGATGAGCAGAAGATGCAGCAGGGAGGAGAACTGTAGATGGTAAAAGGGTTATATACCGCTTATACCGGTATGATTGAAGAAATGCGGCGGATGGATGTGATGACGAATAATCTTGCCAATGCAGACACCACCGGTTTCAAGAAAGAAGGCACCGTAAATCAATCCTTTGATGATCAGCTTGCGCTTAAGATTAAAGATTCATCAGAAATGACACAGCATCGCAGACTTGGCAATGTAAATCTTGGCGTAAAGGTCGGCGAGACATATCGTGATTACAGTCAGGGATCATTTTCCGTAACGGATAATCCTTATGATGTAGCGTTAGACGGGGAAGGCTTTTTTGCAATTGAATTCCGTAGCAAGAACGGAGAAACCTCGATCAAGTATACAAGGGATGGAGCCTTTACAGTAGACAGAAACGGCTATCTTATGACAAAGGATGGCGATTATGTTTTAAACGCCAATGGTGCGGCAAATGCAGCAGGAGGACAGGCGAATTATGTAAGAGTAGATCCCAATCAGGATCTTATGATTGATTCAGACGGTACAATTTATCAGAACAATACAGCAGTAGCCCGCATAGGCATTGTTGATTTTGCAGATTACAATTATCTGGAGAAATACGGCGAAAATCTTTATGATATGGTTCCGGGAGGACAGAGAACCGCGTCCAATGCCAGAATTGAGCAGGGGTGTCTGGAAATGTCCAATGTCAATATTGTCAGTGAAATGGTGAGCATGATAACAATTACCAGGGCATACGAGGCAAATCAGAAGATTATTACAACGATTGATGAGACGCTTGATAAAGCGGTTAATTCCGTAGGGCAGGTATAGTAGGAGGATAAGTTAGTATGATGAGATCACTGTGGACTGCAGCGACAGGAATGATCGCACAGCAGTCAAATGTAGATACAATTTCCCATAATCTTTCAAATGTAAATACGACGGGATACAAATCACAGCGGGCAGAATTCAAGTCCCTGCTGTATCAGAATATGCAGACCAGAACGACAACGGCAAACGGAGCGAATAAACCGGTTCCGGCTCAGGTTGGACTGGGAACCAGAGTTGCAGCGATCACTTCTTCTTTTACACAGGGAGCGATGCAGGCAAGCGAAAACGATACCGATTTTGCAATTGATGGTGACGGATTCTTTGCAGTTCGGGCAGAGGACGGCAATGTTTATTATACACGTAACGGCAGCTTCTTCTGGGCAATCGGACCGACAGGAACTACGCTTTGTACATCAGACGGTTATCCTGTTCTGGATTCGAACGGCAATACGATTGTTGTTCCAAACGGCATTACCAGCGGCAGTATGAAGATTTCCGGTGATGGTGAGATCGGTTATTTAGGAACAGACGGCAATTATGTATCCATGAATCAGACGATCGGACTTCATCAGTTTACCAATCCGGCAGGACTTCAGAAGTTATCCAGGAGTCTTCTGGCTGAGACGGCAGCTTCCGGAGCAGCCATGAATGAAGCCACGACAAACGGACTCCGCAGAAGTAATGTGCGGCAGAATTATCTGGAAGGTTCCAATGTGCAGGTTGCGGATGAAATGGTAAATCTGATTATTGCGCAAAGAGCATACGAATTAAATTCCAAAGCAATTCAGGCGTCGGATGAGATGCTGCAGCAGGCGAACAGCTTAAGAAGATAATAAAGTCCGAATGGGAGGAAGTTAGATGGGCATAGGAATAGATGGCATTTCAGCCATGATAGATCAAACCCGCAGTTCCGCAGCAAACAGCAGTACAAACGCTCTGCAGAATAAATTAAACGGAGATCTTTCCGCATCTACAGATGATGAATTAATGGATGTCTGTAAACAGTTTGAAGCATATTTTGTAGAACAGGTGATGAAAGAGGTAGAAAAAACCATTCCGAAAAATGAGGATGAAGATTCTTCCATGTCACAATTGAAGGATTTCTACAAAGAGGAAATGATCCAGATGCTGGCGGAAGATGTCTGCGAACAGCAAAATTTAGGCTTAGCACAACAAATGTACGAACAAATGAAACGAAATTATGATTTATAATTGCCGGAAGGCATAACGGGATACGGATATTGGATGTATGGAATGGCCTGCATCCAATATTTTTGTATCATGGAAAAATTTGGGAGGAAAAATCATTGGAAACGATCAAAGGCTATGTGGAGCATATTATTTTTCGAAATCCGGACAATGGGTATACGGTATTTGAAATGATCTGTGAAGGAGAAGAACTGGTCTGCGTAGGGATTTTTTCAATGATAAATGAAGGAGAAAATATCAAAGCAACCGGGAATTATACAGAGCATCCCACCTATGGAACACAGTTTGCAGTCAGTGAATTAGAGGAATGCGAGCCGGAGGATGAAATTTCCATGGAACGTTATCTGGGGTCCGGCGCGATCAAGGGTGTAGGACTGGCATTGGCGGCCAGAATTGTGCGTCGTTTTAAAAAAGATACATTTCGCATTATTGAGGAAGAGCCGGAACGTCTGGCAGAAGTAAAAGGAATCAGTGAACGAAAAGCAATGGAAATTTCTGATCAGGTGGCAGAGAAAAGAGATCTGCGGCAGGGGATGATTTTTTTGCAGAAGTACGGAATTTCCCTGAATCTGGCCATTAAAATTTATAATACCTATCAGCAGGATATTTATCGTGTCATTCAGGAAAATCCGTATCAGCTTGCAGACGATATCCAGGGTGTCGGATTTAAAATTGCGGATGAGATTGCAGCAAAAGCAGGTATCCGCAGGGATTCTGATTTCCGGATCAAAAGCGGTATTTTATATGGACTTTTGCAGGGGGCATCTGAAGGACATACGTATCTTCCCAAAGAAGAGCTGACAGTGAAAACGGCAGGGCTTCTGGGTATAGATGACTCCCTGATTGAAAAGCACTATATGGATCTGGCTATTGACAAAAAAATCATGATAAAAGGAGACCATATTTACGGAGCCTCCTATTATTATATGGAATCGGCAATTGCAGGGATGCTTTGGAATCTGGATATCAAATATGACCTTCCAGAGGATATGATTGAGCAGAAAATCCGCCGGATTGAGCAGCAGAGCGGTATGGAATCAGACGAAATGCAGATGACTGCCGTAAAAGAAGCGGTCAAAAACGGCTTTTTGATTATTACCGGAGGACCGGGTACAGGAAAAACGACAACGATTAATATTCTGATCCGTTATTTTGAAGCAGAAGGATTGGATATTTGTTTAGGCGCTCCTACCGGGCGGGCTGCGAAACGTATGAGCGAAGCTACCGGGTATGAGGCAAGAACGATTCACCGTATGCTGGAATTAAACGGCGGAATGGAAGGAAATGCAGGGTTTTCCAGAAATGCGGATTATCCCCTGGAAGCGGATGCGGTGATTATTGATGAAGTATCCATGGTGGATGTCAATCTTATGTATGCGCTTTTAAAAGCAATTGCACCCGGGACAAGACTGATTCTGGTGGGGGATGTAGATCAGCTGCCAAGCGTTGGGCCCGGCAGCATATTAAAGGATATGATTGATGCAAAGACGTTTCCTGTTGTTGCTCTGAAAAAAATATTCCGTCAGGCAGCGAAGAGCGATATTATCCAGAATGCTCATAAAAT
This sequence comes from uncultured Roseburia sp., assembly GCA_947564765.1. Classification (GTDB taxonomy): domain Bacteria; phylum Bacillota; class Clostridia; order Lachnospirales; family Lachnospiraceae; genus Roseburia_B. The sequence goes on from CANODN010000006.1 coordinate 4,836, forward strand.
CAATGCCGGTGAAACGGTAGTTCTGGATAATAAAAGCATGGATTTCTTTTTTTTGAAACGATATGATGCAGATAAAATAATCAATGTTGTAATTCAGCTGATCGTACAAAAACTGCCGAAGTTTGTAGATGCCTCGCCTTTTGATATACAGGTGCTTACGCCTATGAAAAAAGGGCTTCTCGGCGTAGAACGGTTAAACGAGGTGCTGCAGCAGTATTTAAATCCGGGATCAAAGGACAAAAAAGAAAGAGAGCATGGAGGCCGTATTTTCCGGGAGGGAGATAAGGTTATGCAGACAAAAAATAATTATCAGCTGGAATGGGAGAACCGCAGCAGTTATGGATTTGTAACAGAACGGGGATTGGGGATTTTTAACGGAGATATGGGGATTATCCGGGAGATCAATGAATATGCAGAGATGATGACGGTGGAGTTTGACGAAGGACGCATGGTAGAATATTCTCTGAAGAATCTGGAGGAACTGGAGCTTGCATATGCCATAACCATTCATAAATCCCAGGGCTCGGAATATCCGGCGGTTGTGATTCCGCTGCTGAACGGACCGCAGATGCTGATGAACCGGAATTTGCTCTACACTGCAGTGACAAGAGCAAAAAAGTGCGTTACCATTGTAGGGGATGAAAAGACGTTTTACAGTATGGTACAAAATACAAGACAACAGAAACGCTATACAGGACTGGCAGGGGAGATCCAAAAAATCGGCTGCTTAGACACAGACAGAAAAGAAAACCGGGATATAGGAAAGTATATATGAAAAAAGTCATAAAGGATATTATTCGGGATATAAAAAGAAATATCGGCCGGCTGGATCAAACGTTTCTGGAGCTGCTTTATCCGCCGCGATGTGTAATCTGCGATAAAGTTGTATCCGCAGGAGAAGCGGTCTGTCAGCCCTGCAGGAAGAAAATACATATAGCAGAAGAACCGGTATGTATGAAATGCGGAAAGCCTCTTTTGGATGAAATGCAGGAATTCTGCAGGGATTGCGGGGAGAAGAAGCATTACTTTGTACAGGGAAAAAGTCTCTGGATTTATGAAGCGGAGGTCAAAAAATCGATATACCGGTTTAAATACCAGAATAAAAGAGAATATGCAAAAGGATACGCCGAAGAAATCGCAAAGCAGTATGGCGGCTGGATGCAAAAGAAAAAGATTCAGGCAATTGTTCCGATTCCATTGTATAAGAAAAAACAGAAAAAGCGGGGATATAACCAGGCGCAGATTCTGGCAGAGGAGCTGGGCAGGATATGGAATCTGCCGGTATATACAGATTTACTGGTCCGGATACGGGATACAAAGCCCCAGAAAATGTTAAGCAATACAGAAAGAAAAAATAACTTGAAAAAGGCTTTTAAAACGACTGAAAATATTGTACAATTAAAACATATCTTGTTGGTAGATGACATCTATACAACGGGGAGTACGTTAGATGCAGCAGCGGCAGTTTTGCTGACAGCGGGTGCAGAAGAGATTTATACCTGCTGCATCGGTATAGGAAAAGACAGTTAGGAGGATTTCATATGGATGCCAGAAGTTGTAGAAGCTGTGGAAGATTATTTAATTATATTCAGGGACCGCCGATTTGCATGGCATGTAAACAGAAGCTAGAGGATAAATTCATCCAGGTAAGAGACTATATCAGAGAGAATGATTCTGCTACCATGCAGCAGATTGCAGAAGACAATGAAGTCTCCGTAAAGCAGATCAAGCAGTGGGTGAGAGAAGAACGGCTGACTTTCACCAAGAATTCTCCGGTTGGAATTGAATGCGAGAGCTGCGGCAAGATGATCAAAACAGGACGTTTCTGTGATCAATGCAAGAATAATATGGCGAGTAACCTGCAGGCTATGTATGCGATGCCGGTACAGAAGGAATCGGGAGGCAGAAAAGAAAAAGGAAAGGATCGTATGCGTTTTCTCGATAAGAACTGATGGGAAATCATGATATAAAATACGGAAAGAGACGGTGAAGAGCCGTCTTTTTTTGTTGTATGTATGACAACAAGAACGTCCGGCGGACGTTTTTTAGTGAAAAACTTTGCAATTAATGCTTTGTATGGTATACTAATCATACGTTAATATGTATAAAATAGCGTTGGTTGTAATTAAAAAAATATGGGGGAAGCTATGTTAAATCAGGAACGTGTATGCGAAATGACAAAACTGGCAATTTTTGATCGGAAGGAAGGCCGGGAATGTAAGCCGATGATTCAGTATTTCCGCACAGATTATATAGGAAAAGAATTGTTAAAAAGCTTTATTTCAGGTACAATAGCCTTTGCTTTGATAATTGGAATAACAGGATTATATTTTATGGAGGATTTGCTGGAGCAGATCAATTCCATAGATATTCGGCAGATGGCAATCCGGCTCTGTATATGTTATGGAGTTTGTATGGCAGTATACTTTGCGGTGACGTATATTGTATACTATATAAGGTATACAAAAGGACGCCATAAGATCAAAAAATACTATCTGCACCTTAAAAAGGTCAATAAAATATATCACGAGGAAGAAGAAATTTGATGATAAAGATCCAAATGTCGGGAGGGATAAACAGTGACAGGTTTACTGGAAGTGAAAGAAAGATTAAGAAATATATATGTAAGATTTGATATATATCTGAATCCGTTGTTTAAATTTATACTGGCAATATGTGTTTTTTCGATTATAAATGGCAATATTGGTTATATGAGAAGACTGAATGCCTTGCCGGTGACGCTGGTGTTATCGCTGGTCTGCGCTATACTTCCGTTAAATGCAATGATCGTACTGGCAGGAGCGGTAATACTTCTTCACCTGTATGCACTGGCTTTGGAAGTGGCAGCCGTAGCATGTATTCTGTTTTTGCTGATCTCACTTTTGTATTTTCGCTTTTCACCAAAAGACAGTATATATGCACTTTTGACACCGTTCTGTATGCATTTTAATCTCGGACCGGTTATGCCCCTTACAGCAGGACTTATGGGAAAGGTATATTCGGTGGTGTCTGTAATCTGCGGTACGGTGATCTGGTTTTTTTTAAATGGCGTAAAGCAGAATGAGGCGGCGCTTGGCAGCAGCGAAGAGACGGCGGCAGTGTCCAAATTTACGGCGGCATTGAATCAGATTATGAACAACAAAGAGATGTATCTGGTGATGATTACATTTCTTTTGGTGACCGTGATTGTTTTTCTGGTTCGACGGCTTTCAATTGATTATGCATGGACAGTAGCGATCATTGTAGGAGCGCTGGTGAATTTTATTGTATTATTTGCAGGTTATCTGGTGCTTGGAATAAACGGGAAAACAGTCGGACTTATTATCGGATCGCTTTTGTCACTGGCAGTAGCATTTGTACTGGAATTTCTTTTCTTTAACCTGGATTATTCCAGAACGGAACGGGTACAGTTTGAAGACGATGAATATTATTATTATGTAAAAGCCGTTCCGAAAATGTATGTGGCGGAGCAGGAAAAGCAGGTGAAAACCTTTAATGCCAAAGGAGGCAGGAGGACTGCCAGAAAACGGTCTTTGGAGTATAGAGGGGAAGATCTCGATTAAAAGAGGCGGTATCCCTTTATGCCTTGAGAAACAGGCAATAGTAAGGAAACATCCTTCGGGTATCCCTTTATGCCTTGAAAAACAGGCAATGATAAGGAAAGGAAGTGGAACGCGTGGAAAATATGATGTCCATGTTTGGCATATTTCAGGATAAATATTTGATGTGGATGGATCTGCCGGTGATAACGATCATCGATATTGTTGAAATTATTATCATAGCGTTCTTGTTTTATACAATTCTGGTCTGGATCAAAAGTACGAGAGCATGGATGCTGTTTAAAGGATTGATGATCATACTGGTATTTGTAATCGTTGCAGCCGTATTTCGGATGAATACGATTCTGTGGCTTGCAGAAAAGACGATCAATGTAGGTGTGATTGCTATTGTAATTATTTTTCAGCCGGAGCTGCGCAGGGCTTTGGAACAGCTGGGCAGGAAGAATTTCCTGCGGGGCATTGCTTCGCTGGACTTTGGTAAAAATGAAATAGAGACGATCAGTACCAAGAGTATCAATGAGCTGGTGCGGGCCTGTTTTGAAATGAGCAAAGTAAAAACAGGAGCATTGATCGTGATTGAAGATACGGTGGTCCTTTCCGAATACGAAAGGACGGGGATTGCAGTAGATGCGGTACTGACAAATCAGCTTCTGCTGAATATATTTGAAAAAAATACGCCGCTGCATGATGGGGCCGTGATTGTACGGGGAGACAGAATTGTATCGGCTACCTGTTATCTGCCGCTTTCCGATAACATGGAACTGAGCAAAGAGCTTGGAACCAGACACCGGGCGGCGATAGGGATTAGTGAGATCAGTGATTCCCTTACCATTATTGTCTCGGAAGAGACCGGGGGCGTCTCCGTTGCTATCGAAGGCAGGATCATCCGGGGGCTGGATCAGGAAGGGCTGCGAAAGCATCTGAAAGCAATACAGAAATATGAACCGGAGAATAAACGGAAGGGCTTGCTGAAAAGGAGGCTTAGGAATGTTAAACAGGATAATCAAGAGGATCACGAATAATTTTGGTTTGAAGATTCTTGCAGTGATATTTGCCGGAGTGCTCTGGCTTGCAGTTGTCAATATTGATGATCCGGTTACGACAAGATCTTTTACCACAACCGTCAGCGTGGAGAACAGCGATTATCTGACGGGCATCGGAAAATATTATGAAATTGTAAATGACAGTAATACCATTACCTTCAAGGTGAGCGGCAAGCGTTCTTATCTGGAGCGGATGAGCAATTCGGATTTTCGTGCGGTTGCAGATCTGGAGCTGATCGAGAATATGAGCCGGGTGCCTGTTGAAATTACGCCGCAGCGCTACAACAATTATGTGACGGTTGCCAGTAAGATTTATTATCTGGAGCTTGGTGTAGAGGATCTGGTGTCAAGGCCTTATGTGATTGCTGTTGAAACTGAGGGAGATCCTATGGAGCAGCATGCATTGGGAGAAATGAGCGTGTCGCCTACGCTGCTTCGTGTGTCCGGGCCGGCTTCTGTAATCAGTACGGTTGACAGAGCCGTGGCAACGGTAAATGTAGAGGGGATGTCCCAGGATATTACAGACAGTGTGATACCGGTGCTTTACGATAAAGAAGGAAAGGAAGTAGATGCAAATGAACTTTCCTTTAACATACAAAATGTCATGGTGTCAGTGAAGATTCTGGATACAAAAGAAGTGCCGTTAAGTTTCCAGACGACAGGAACACTTCAGGAGGGCTATGAATATGTTGATATGGAGTATCAGCCGGAAACCGTAAAGATCAAAGGAACGTCTGCTGTTTTGAATACAATCAACAATATTGCCGTACCGAAGGAAGTGCTGGATTTGACAGATGCTACCGGAGATATTGAAAAAGAAGTGGATATTTCTGCATATCTGCCGGAAGGGGCAACTTTGGTGGATAACGATCAGGCTAAAGTTTCCGTAACCGTCAAAATAGAAAAGCATGAGCGGCGTAAATTTAAAGTTCCCACGGCCAATATTACAGTAAGTCATCTGATCAGCGGACACAGTGTGGAGTTTTTAAGCGATACCGTTGAAGTAGAGCTGGAGGGACTGGCTTTGGAGCTGGAGGCTTTGGATGCAGCAACGCTGACAGGAAGCATTGATGTCGGCGGGATGACAGAAGGAGAGCATACGGTTAATCTGGATCTGAATCTGGACAGCAAGTATAAACTGGCAAAAACCGCAACCGTGACCGTGGAGATCGTTCCGGCAGGCAGCAGCCAGGGAACTTCTGCCGGAGGCAGTAATTTAAGGAAAACAGACACAAAGACAGGTGGGAATATCAATACAACAAAAAAATCAGACCCATCGTCATGAATGGAGGAATTGAAATGAGCAGAATGTTTGGTACCGATGGTGTGCGCGGCGTGGCAGGAACAGAACTGACGATTGATCTGGCGATGAAGCTTGGCCAGGCCGGTGCCTATGTACTTACAAAGGAGAGAGCGCATCAGCCGACCATTATTGTGGGATGTGATACCAGAATTTCAGGAGGTATGCTTGCAAACGCATTGATGGCAGGCATTTGTTCCGTAGGAGCGAATGCGATTTATGCAGGCGTTGTTCCCACACCGGCGATTGCATATCTTACCAGAAAACATAAAGTAGACGCAGGGGTTGTGATTTCGGCATCCCATAATCCCATGGAATTTAACGGAATTAAGTTTTTTAACGGGGAGGGCTATAAACTTTCGGATCAGCTGGAGGATGAAATTGAGGCGCTGATTAAGAACCACATGAAGGATGTACCTCTGCCGACGGGATCTTCCATTGGAAAGATAGAATACCGTTTTGATATCAGGGACGAATACATCCGGTTTATCAAAAAGAGTGTACCGATAGATCTCAGTGGACTGAAAATTGTAGTTGACTGTGCAGAAGGGGCTGCTTATTATACGTCGGTAACGGCATTAAAAGATCTGGGAGCCAATCTGGTGGCGATTCATACGCATCCCGACGGAACCAATATCAATTCCAACTGCGGTTCCACACATATGGAGGAGCTGAAGGCCCGGGTTGTTTATGAACGGGCAGATATCGGAATTGCATTTGATGGGGATGCCGATCGTATGCTGGCGGTAGATGAATTGGGAAATATGGTAGACGGCGATCAGATTATGGCGATTATCGGCAATCACATGAAACAGCAGGGGCGGCTGAAGAAGGATACGATTGTCGTTACGGTAATGACAAATCTGGGCTTTACTCTGATGGGAGAACGGGAAGGACTGCATATCGAAAAGACAAAGGTCGGAGACCGTTATGTACTGGAACATATGTTGGAGCATGGGTATAATCTTGGCGGTGAGCAGTCCGGGCACATTATTTTTCTGGATGACAACACGACAGGAGACGGCCTTTTGAGTGCATTGCAGCTTTTGCGGGTTATGGTGGATACCGGCAGGAAATTATCCGATCTGGCAGAGATTATGGAAGTATTGCCACAGGCGCTGATCAATGCAAAAGTTCCGAATCATAAAAAGGAACACTACATGGAATATACAGAAATTGCCGAGGCGGTAAAAGAACTGGAAGAGAAATTTAACGGCGAAGGCAGAGTGTTGATTCGCCCTTCCGGTACAGAACCCATGGTGCGTGTTATGATTGAAGGAAAAGACCAGAATATTATAGAAGAAGAGGCAAGAAATCTTGCAGATTTGATTACAAAGATTATGCTTTAATACAGGAGGAATGGGTATGGTAAGTCAAAAAGTTACGATTAAGAATCCTACCGGACTTCATTTGCGTCCGGCGGGAATACTTTGCCAGGAGGCAATGAATTTCAAATCACTGATTACGTTCCAGTATAGAGGCAATACAGCAAATGCCAAGAGTGTTTTAAGCGTTCTTGGAGCCTGCATTAAATCCGGGGATGAGATTGAACTTGTCTGCGAAGGCGAGGATGAGGAAGAGGCGCTTCGTTTCCTGGTGCAGTTAATTGATGAAGGGCTGGACAAATAGGAGGACTTCCGAAAACGATGCAGAGTTTGAACAGGAAAAACCGAATAGAAATAGGCGTGATGACAATTGTTTTTGTGATTGCCGCTGTTTTGGTGTATAAGACGACAATATTGCCGAGAATGATACTTCCCAGAATGACAACGCAGGTTAAGGCAGAGGCAGAGAACTTCTATCTGCTGCAGGATGGGGATCACATTGAGCAGTCATTTCGGTATTCTTCGGACGAGCTTTTAAGTGTAGGTACAAGAATTTCCCTGAACGAGAAAAGATTGAAAAGGTTTGTCGAGGATGATAAAAATAAAGATTTGGGTGCACTGCATCTGGAAATTGCAGATGAAACAGGCGCCTGCATCATGTCTGCGGATTACCCGGTTTATGCTCTGGCAGATGAGCAGAATCTGCTGGCTTCTTTTGCAGGAACGCAGACCGGCTGGGAGAACCACGCTCTGACCATCCGGCTGGATGTGGAGGATATCAAGGAAGAGCTTGCGCTTTCCATTGGTTATGCCGACGGTGCCGCGGATACTGCCCTTACCATCAACGGAGAGCCTGTGGATTATACCTTGAATATACAGACGGCAGACCGCCAGTTTACTTATTGGAAACTATGGGGAATGTTTGGAGCGGTTCTGGTTTACTGTCTTTTGCTGGGAACGTATCTGGGGCTGGCTGTGTTCCGGCTAAAGCCGGAGAAGATGTTTTTGTTTACGGGAGCAGTTCTGGCAGTTTTATATTTACTGCTGCTTCCGCCGCTTTCGGTGCCGGATGAAGAGGCACATTATAAGCAGGCATATCAGATCACAAACCGAATACTGGGCAAAGGGGAAACCGAAGAAGGCACGATGCAGATGGATACGGAAGATTTTCATTCCATGCAGATATTTGAAACAACGCCATCTTTGACAGAATATGATAAATTAAAAAATAAAATTACAAAGTCCGGGCGGGAAAGCGGTGTAAGTGTTATTCCCTATTCGGATACCAGAGCTCCGCTTGTAACGTATCTGCCGGGCGTGCTTGGCATACTTCTCGGGCGGGTGCTGGGATTAAACGGAATATGGGTTATTTATCTGGGCAGAATATGTTCGATTCTCTGCTATTTGTGTATGATGTACTGGTTTATCCGGACCATGTATTTTGCTAAACCGGCGGCTTTTCTTATGGCCATTCTGCCGATGACGATCCAGCAGTGCTGTTCCTATTCTTATGATTCGCTGGTGATTGAATTTGCATTTTTATATATTGCAGTGGTATTCCGGTTGATTTATGAAAAGAAACCGCTTTCAAAAGGACAGATTCTTTTGTATACTGCATTTATGATATTGCTTTCTATTTGCAAGGGCGGAACCTATATGCCGCTGTGTCTGCTTACACTGCTGCTTCCGGCGGAATGCTTTTTGTCGAAGCGGAAAAAGCGGATATTTACAGGCTGTATGGCAGGCGCTGCAATTGCGGCATTTTTGTCGGGAACGCTGCGGAGTGTATTGTTTGTGGTAAGCCCTACGGCGGAGCAGGCGGCGGGAGCGTATCTGGCAGGGGAAACCTATGGGGCGGCAGGTCTTTTGGCGAACCCTATGGAATTTATCTTACTTTCTGTGCGGACACTGTTTGTAAATGGTGACAGCTTTTTGGAAAATATGTTTGGCATGCAGCTGGGATGGCTGGATATTAATGTATCCCGTATCGTTATATATGGACTGATGCTTTTGATCGGATTATCTGTTTTAAGAACAGAAAAAGAAAAAGAGGGACAAGGGCCGGAAGCCACAATCGGACAGAAACTGCTTTGTCTGTTTGTAATTCTCTGTTCCGTCGGAATGGTGTTTGTTTCCATGTTTATCAGCTGGACGCCCAGGGAATCCGTGGAAATTTTCGGTATTCAGGGCAGGTATTTTCTGCCGTTGCTGCCTTTGGCGATTCTGTTGCTGAGCAGCAGGAAAATAACCATTCAGAAAGATATCGGCAGAAAAATCATGTTTGCCGCGGTATCTCTGCAATGTGTTGCAATTTATGGCATATTGATGTCATTGGAAAGGATATTATGAAAAAACTGGTTATCATCCCGGCTTATAATGAGCAGGGAGGAATTGAGAAAACAGTACGGGATATACTAAAGTATGCACCGGGTTTTGATTATGTGATTATCAATGACTGTTCTACGGATCATACCCTTGAGGTGTGCCGGGAAAACGGATTTCATGTAGTCAGTCTTCCGGTGAATCTTGGAATTGGCGGCGGTGTTCAGACCGGATATCTGTATGCCTTTCAAAATGATTACGATATTGCCGTACAATTTGATGGAGATGGACAACACAATGCCAGATATCTGAATGAAATGGCAGACAAGCTGGTAAAAGACAATCTGGATATGGTAATCGGCTCACGCTACATTAAAAAAGAAGGATTTCAGTCCTCCGGACTGCGCAGAGTCGGAATTCGTTATTTTACGGCGCTGATTCGTCTGGTGACCGGAAAGAAGATTACAGATCCGACTTCCGGCATGCGGATGGCGGGAAGAGATGTGATTGAGATCTATGCAAAGAATTATCCGAAGGATTATCCGGAACCGGAAAGCGTCGTTGCAATTTTGAAAGCAGGCAAAAAAGTAGATGAGATCCCGGTGCAGATGAATGCGAGAGAAGAAGGCGTGTCTTCTATTTCACCAAGGAAATCCGTATACTATATGATCAAAGTGTCTCTGGCAATTTTGATCGCGGCGATTCGGAGGTAAACGTATGAGTTTGAAAATACAAATTATTGTAGCAGTAATCATTCTGGCGGCGCTGGTCTGGATTGCCAATATGGTGCGCCGGCAGGCTTTGGATATCCGATTTGCCCTATCCTGGCTGACGGTAGGCGGAGTCGTTTTGATTTTGGATATTTTTCCGGGAATTATGAATTATCTGGTACATTTGCTGGGAATCGAACTGCCGGTAAATATGATGTTTTTCTTTGGATTTTGTTTTACACTGCTGTTACTGTTTATATTGACAGTCAAGGTTTCAAAACAGGAGGAGCAGTTGAAAAGGCTGACACAGGAGATGGCGCTGCTGGAGGAGCGGATCGTCAGATGTCAGCCGGATAGTTCTTTATGCCGCAAGGCAAATCAAAGGAAATACCCTTCGGGTATACCTGTATGCGATGAAGGGCACGCAATAATAAGGAAAGGAGAAGCCCGTAAGAAAAAAGATGAATAGTGATATATGTGGTGATGGGAATAGTAATACGAAAAAGGTAAAAAAAGAAGGCAGTCAGGAGGACGGGCCTTACAGACAGTACCCGAAAGTTCAGATTTTGATGTCAACCTATAACGGAGAAGAATTTGTCAGGGAACAGTTGGATTCCATTCTGGCTCAAAGTTATCCGGATGTGGATATTTTGATCCGTGATGACGGTTCGCAGGATGATACGTTTGTGATTCTGAAAGAATATGAAGAACGGCATTCCAATATCCGTGCATACCAGGGAGAGAATATCGGAGTAAACAAAAGCTTTTTTGAACTGCTTCGCAAAAGCAATCAGGAAGCCGCATACATAGGATTTTGCGACCAGGATGATTACTGGCTGCCGGAGAAGATAGAAAAAGCGGCAGAACAGCTGGAGCGTCTTGACGGGCCGGCTCTTTACTGCAGTGCGAAAACGCTGGTAGACGAGAATTTAGAGCCGTTAAACAGTCAGCAGAATCCTCATAGGATTCCCGGATTCGGGAATGCTGTAATTGAAAGTATCTGCTCCGGATGTACCCTGCTGATGAACCGGGAGCTGGCAGATATTATTGCAAAACGTCTGCCGGAGGATGTCGTTCATCATGACTGGTGGTGCTATATGGCAGCCACTTACCTTGGGAGTATGTATTATGATGAAAATTCCTATATCTATTACAGACAGCATGCCGGCAATGAGGTAGGGGCCAGCGGTTCTTTCCTGTCTCAGATCAAGGCAAAGGCAAGAGATTTGAAAAAGCGCCATGGAGATCTGAAAAAACAGCTGTCTGATTTTAAACATTTTTATCATACAGAGCCGGAAAAGGATGCACTGGTAGACGCAATTTTAAAAGCAGAAAAATTTCCGGGACGCTTTACGATACTGTTTCACAAAGGCTGGTATCGGCAGAGCAGTTTGGATAACTGGGTGGTGCGAGGGTTGTTTTTGCTGAACCGCATGCTGTAACCCTCCGGGTATCCCTTTATGCGCTGAAAAGCGCGCAATAATATGGAAAGGTGATTTTCACATGAAAAAAATATTGGTGACCGGCTGTAACGGACAGCTGGGAAGAGCAATTAACAAAGAATATGCAAAGGAAGATGTGGAATTTATTAATACAGATGTTGTGGAGCAGGACGGTGTGATCTCTCTGGATATTACCGATGTGAATGCCGTTCTTGCACTGGCGGAAAAAACAAGGCCGGATGTTATCATAAACTGTGCAGCTCATACAAATGTAGATGCCTGTGAGACGCAGTGGGATCTGGCCTATCGTATCAATGCCATTGGTCCAAGAAATTTAAGTATTGCTGCGGCAAGGTATGACATTAAGCTGATTCATGTATCCACGGATTATGTATTTCCGGGAACATCGCCGAAACCACTGACGGAGTTTGATGAAGTGGGACCGATCAGTGCATACGGAAAAACGAAGCTGGAGGGAGAAAATTTTGTAAAGGAATTTGCTCCGAAGCATTTTATTTTTCGCACAGCATGGCTGTATGGAGACGGAAAGAATTTTGTCAAAACGATGTTAAAGCTTTCCGAATCCCACGATACGATTACCGTGGTATCCGATCAGTTCGGTTCTCCCACCAGCGCGGCGGAGCTGGCAAAGATGATTCGTTTCTTAGAACCGACGGAAAATTACGGAACGTATCATGCAACCTGCGAAGGACAGTGCAGCTGGGCAGATTTTGCAGTAGAAATATTTAAGAAAGCAGGAAAAGATACGGTTGTAAAATATGTTACCACAGAGGAGTACAATTCACCGACAAAGCGTCCTGCGTATTCTGTTCTGGATAATTATATGCTGCGTCTTGTGGCAGGAGATCAGTTCCAAATGGCAGACTGGGAAGCTGCATTGGATGTATATATGAAGGAGATTTTATGAAACCACTGGTAAGTGTCTGCATTCCGGCTTATAATAACGCCGCCTATATCAAAGAGACGATTGATTCTGTTTTGAATCAGACCTATTCCAATCTGGAGCTTGTGATTTGTGATGACAAGTCTACGGACAATACGGTGGAGGTTATCGAAAAGATAGGAGACGACCGGATTAAATTATACAAAAATGAGAAGAATCTGGGTATGTCGGGAAACTGGAATCATTGTCTTTCCAAATGCAGGGGAGAATTTATCAAATTAATCTGTGCAGATGATATGCTGGCGGAAACCGCTTTGGAAAAAGAAGTAAAAGCTCTGATGCAAAATCCCACGGCGGTGCTGGCAGAAAGTGACACCCGTTTGTTTGATTTAAACGGCAAACCAAAGGGATTTTATAAAAGATATAAGACAAAAGGCTTAACAAATGGAAAAGAAATTGCAAGAAAAGGCTTTTTTGTAAAAAATTATTTTGGCGCGCCTCTTGCAAATACATTCCGCAAAAGCGCAGTAGAGCAGACCGGAGGCTTTGATTCCTGGTATACGTATATTCTGGACTATGATTTCTGGGTGCAGTTAGCCTGTATGGGAGACGTTTATATTATTCACGAACCGCTGAATTATTTCCGGGTTCGCAATGACTCCAATACGGGAAATGTTATGGCAGGAGACAAAACAGAAGATTATGTGAAAGAGCATATTCATTTGGTGAACAAATTTCGCGAAGAACTGAAATTGTCCAAAGCGGACATAAACAGGAGCGTAAGAATTCGCAAATTTCGCAATTTTGCGGCAGGTATCTATCTGAAATTATTTGTGAGAAAGTAGCAGCTGCTGGGCTGAAGTTTGAGTTGTATGCAGAAAGTGAAAACGCAGAAAGGCAAATCTTGTAATTTCAGGAAGATAATGCTATAATGTGGTAATTATTGAAGAAAAAGAACGAATAAAGGAGGTCATACGCTATGAGGACCTATTTAGTAACGGGAGGGGCAGGATTTATCGGCTCCAATTATATCCATTATATGTTTCGCAAATATGACAACGAAATCCGTATCATCAATGTGGATGTGCTGACCTATGCAGGCAATCTGGAGAATTTAAAGGACATTGAGGATCGGGATAATTATACATTTATCAAGGCAGATATTACAGATAAAGAAGCGATCACGCAGATTTTTGAAGAAAATGACATTGACCGGGTAGTGCATTTTGCAGCGGAAAGTCATGTAGACCGGAGTATCCGGACACCGGAGGTTTTTGTAAAGACCAACGTGCTTGGAACGGCCGTTATGCTCAACTGTGCCAAGGCCGCATGGGAGCTGCCGGACGGCACCTTTAAAGAAGGCAAGAAATTTCTTCACGTTTCCACAGATGAAGTGTACGGTTCCCTGGAGGAAGACGGCGGTTATTTCTATGAGACAACCCCATACGATCCCCACAGTCCCTATTCTGCCAGCAAGGCGTCTTCCGATTTCCTTGTAAAGGCATATATCGATACGTATCACTTCCCGGCGAACATTACGAATTGTTCCAACAATTACGGACCGTACCAGTTCCCGGAAAAACTGATTCCGCTGATTATCAACAATGCCCTTCATGGCAAGAAACTTCCGGTATACGGAGACGGCAAAAATGTCCGTGACTGGCTGTATGTAGACGATCATGCCAAGGGAATTGATATGGTACAGGAGCAGGGGCGTCTGGGAGAAACCTATAATATCGGCGGACACAATGAAAAGCAGAATATAGAGATTATAAATATCATTATCGAGACGCTTTTGGAGATGCTGCCGGAGGATGACGAAAGAAGAAAGTTAGTCAGCAAAGATCTGATCACTTATGTGGAAGACCGGAAAGGGCATGACAGAAGATATGCCATTGCCCCGGACAAGATCAAAGCAGAGATTGGCTGGGAGCCGGAAACCATGTTTAAGGAAGGCATCAAAAAAACCATCGCATGGTTCTTTGAGCATGAAGACTGGATGAAGAACGTCACCAGTGGTGATTACCAGAAATATTACAACGAGATGTATCAGGATAAATAATTTTTTGCAGAAAGAAGGGTTGCGCAGTTTGATCAAACCGGGTAAGCCTTCTTTCTTGCGGCATGAGAGGAGTATACGATGAAGGGAATTATTTTAGCAGGCGGTTCCGGAACCCGTCTTTATCCTTTGACCAAAGCCATCAGCAAGCAGATTATGCCGATCTATGACAAGCCGATGATCTATTATCCGCTGTCCACACTGATGCTTGCGGGAATCCGGGAGGTATTGATTATTTCCACGCCCAGAGATCTGCCGGTATTTAAAGAGCTGTTAGGCTCTGGCGAACAGCTAGGGATGCGGTTTGCGTATGCCGTTCAGGAAGAACCGAGGGGACTGGCAGATGCATTTATTATCGGGGATTCGTTTATCGGAAATGATGCGGCGGCACTGGTATTGGGGGATAATATTTTTTACGGACAGAGCTTTTCCAAGGTGCTCAAAAGTGCGGCGGAACGCACGGAAAGCCAGCCGGGAGCTACGATTTTCGGATACTATGTAAGAGATCCCAGGGAATATGGCGTCGTAGAGTTTGATGAAACAGGCAAAGCGCTGTCCATCGAAGAGAAACCGGAGCATCCCAAATCCAATTACGCAGTACCGGGACTTTATTTTTACGATAATGACGTGGTGGAAATTGCCAAAAATGTAAAGCCTTCTGCCAGAGGGGAAATTGAAATCACCAGCGTCAACAACGAATATCTGAAACGGGGAACTCTTTCCGTAGAGACATTGGGCAGAGGATTTGCATGGTTAGATACCGGTAATCACGATATGCTCCTTGCCGCAGCGGATTTTGTTTCTGCATTTCAGAAACGTCAGGGATTATATATTTCCTGTATTGAGGAAATTGCATACAAACGGGGATTTATTGACCGGGAACAGTTGATAAAATTAGCGCAGCCTTTGCTGAAAACAGAATATGGACAGTATCTGGTTGAGGTTGCGGAAGGACTATAGAAGAGGTGTAAGACATGGGAAAGATTCAGGTAACAGAAGATTGCAACGGTATAGCAGGATTAAAAGTCATTGAACCCTCTGTATTCGGAGATGCCAGGGGTTACTTCATGGAGACCTACAATTACAATGATTTTAAAGCGGCGGGGATTGACTGCGAATTTGTGCAGGATAATCAGTCCGCCTCCAAAAAAGGAGTTCTTCGGGGACTGCATTTTCAGATTAATTATCCCCAGGACAAGCTGGTGCGGGTAATAAACGGAGAAGTATTTGACGTTGCCGTTGATTTAAGAGAAGGTTCTAAAACCTTTGGAAAATGGTTTGGCGTAACCCTTTCCGCAGAAAATAAAAAACAGTTTTTCATTCCCAAGGGATTTGCCCATGGATTTGTGGTATTGAGCGATTATGCAGAATTTTGTTATAAAGTAACGGATTTTTATCATCCCAATGATGAAGGCGGCTTGCTGTGGAAAGATCCGGAGATTGGCGTAGAATGGCCGATGCCGGAGGGAATGACAGAAGATGATTTGATCCTCTCCGACAAAGATAAGGTCTGGGGCGGCATCAAGGAATACATTGCAGAAAACAAGTAAGAGGAAGTTGTATGACATCAAAGAAAAAGAATCAGGAATTGTCGTTGGCGGGGGTCTATGAAAGCAGAAAGCTGATTGCCCGCCTTTCTGTCAATGATTTTAAAACAAAATTTGCAGGATCTTATCTGGGAATTATCTGGGCATTTGTCCAGCCTGTGATCATGGTTTTGGTATATTGGTTTGTGTTTGAAAAAGGCTTAAAGCCGGTTCCGGTCAAAAATGCAGCCGGAATCGAAATGCCCTTTCTGCTGTGGATGATCGCCGGACTGGTTCCGTGGTTTTTCTTTAACGATGCATTAAGCGGTGGTACGAGGGCGCTTTTGGATTATTCTTATCTGGTGAAAAAAGTGGTATTCCGTATCGACATACTGCCCATTGTCAAAATTATTTCTGCCGTATTTGTGCATTTGTTTTTTCTGGCATTTGAGGTGGTTTTATATGCATTATACGGATACTATCCGGATTTCTATACGTTACAGATCATTTATTATTCGGTCTGTTTGATTGTACTGGTGTTGGGCGTTACTTATCTGACCAGCGCTGTTGTCGTGTTTTTCCGGGATTTGAATCAGGTGATTAATATTGTACTGCAGGTGGGAATCTGGGCGACGCCGATTATGTGGAATATTGACACGATGGACATCGGTCCGGCTCTTAAGGGAATTTTAATGTTGAATCCTCTATACTATATTGTGCAGGGATACCGGGATGCGCTGATTGGGAAAGTGGCGTTCTGGGAGAGGCCGGGACTAACGGCGTATTTCTGGGGATTTACCCTTGTATTTTTATGGCTTGGAACCTATGTTTTTAAGAAACTTCGGATGCATTTTGCGGACGTGCTGTAGAACTTTTGTAAAATAGATATATTCCGGCAGAGCAGATAATGAAAATCTGTTCTCCATATACAATTCGATTCTTTCTAAAAGCCGGAGGGCCGGAGATTTGGGAGGAATAATAGGAGTAGAACGAATGAGTGATATTGCAATCAAAGTGGATCAGGTAAGTAAAATATATCATCTCTATGACCGTCAGCGTGACAGATTAAAAGACGCCCTGAATCTGACGAGAAAGAAATGTTACAGAGAACACTTTGCCTTAGACCAGTTGGATTTTGAAATAAAAAAAGGGGAGACGGTGGGAATTATCGGAACCAACGGCTCCGGAAAATCTACCATATTAAAGATTATTACCGGCGTGTTAAATCCCAGCAGCGGAGAAGTGACTGTCGATGGAAGGATTTCTGCATTGTTAGAGCTGGGAGCAGGCTTTAATATGGAATATACCGGTATTGAAAATGTCTATTTAAACGGCACGATGATCGGTTTTACCAAGGAAGAAATCGATGAACGATTGCAGGATATTCTGGATTTTGCCGATATCGGAGATTTTGTGAACCAGCCGGTGAAGACCTATTCTTCCGGTATGTTTGTGCGTCTGGCATTTGCCGTGGCCATTAATATCGATCCGGAGATTTTAATTGTGGACGAGGCGCTTTCCGTAGGAGACGTTTTTTTCCAGTCCAAGTGCTATCACAAATTTGAAGAATTTAAAAAAATGGGCAAAACTACTTAAATAAATACA
>CANODN010000007.1 GCA_947564765.1 uncultured Roseburia sp.
TGGAAGAAGAAATGCGGGATGAGATGAGAGAAGAGATGCAAGATGCAAGGGAAGCTTACAGGGATTATAAAGTAGAAGTGACAGTTACTGCAAACAATTTATACTATTTTACGGGACAGAAGGGAATCTTGAGAATAGGCGCAGGGGAAGACGATGTACTTACGAATGCGGTTACAGCCAGTGAGTCGGAAGAAAATATCGTGTTTGCCTATACATTCCCGGCAGAAGAGGAACATCCCAAGGATGCGCTGGAAAAATATTTGGATGGTCTTGCAGAGGAGCTTGGCGTAAAAACAGAAAACGGAGCTCCGGCCAACAAGGAGAAAGATACAGATAACAAAAAGTATACAAATGCAGCATGGGAAACATTTGAAGAAGTTTATACGGCTGCAGTAAGCGCGGCAGCAGAAGATAAAAAGTGGGGAGCAGAAAATAATGCTCAGACATTTAAAGCTGCGCTGGAAGATCTGCAGGAGGCAGTAGGAACGTTGAAGAATAATGTGGCTGCAAACACTTGTGAGTGTACAATCGGAACGATTACATTTGCAGGCAAAGCCATTTCTTTGGAAGCGGCTTCTGCAACAGAACAAATGTCGGCTTCTGCAGCGATTAATCATACAAATTGTATGAAGCATTCCGAAAGCAGTCTTCCTGTACTGAATGCAGTATACACGATTGCAGAGGGAAGCACAGACGGAATCGCATCCATCAGCGGAAACACTTTGACAATCGAAGGAGAAGGAACCATTAAGGTTACGGTTGAGCTTACTTTAAAAGACGGCGACCGCACAGTTGATACAAAGGCATCAACGGAACCGGCTGTTTATACAGTAACGAGCCCGAAGGCAGATGATGTATCGGATCTCCAGGCTGCAATTGACAGCGTTACAGAAGGTTCTTACAACGAAGATGACTATACGCCGGAAAGCTGGGCAGAATTAGATAAGGCGCTCAAAGCAGCAGAGGCTTTAATAGAAAAAGCTAAAGCCGGAGAAGAAATTTCCGTAGCTGAGATGTCACAGGCAATTCAGGCGATTACAGACGCGATAGAAGGATTAAGGAAGAAAGGAAGCGAAACAGGCGACAGTGTTTCGGATCTCAGAAATCTTGTATTGTCCATTCAGGAGAACAAAAAGCAGGAAGATTATACGGCAGACAGCTGGAATAATCTGGTACCGATTTTCAATCAGGCTGTAGAAGAGTTAAATAAAACCAATCCGGATCCGGATGTATGTGCAGCGCTGTTAGAGCAGTTAAAAGATGCAGATTCGAAGCTGGTAACACATGCACAGGATATGGCCAATGCAAAATCAGAGATGAGCAGTGCAATTGCGGCAGCAGATGCATTTTATAAGGCAGGACAGAAGGATTATACGTCTACTTCATGGAAAGCATTTACGGATGCATATACGGCAGCCAAGAATGCGCCGGCAGACGCAGATGCAGCAACATTGAGAAAGCTGGCAGCGGCATTGAAGGCGGCTCAGGCAGGCCTGAAGGCAGACGGCCTGAAGGCAGGATATACGGAAACGGTTGGCACGATTCAGTATAAAGTGCTTGATGCAGGCAAGAAGACGGTTATGGCTGCAAAAGGCATGAACAACAAAGCTGCGAATGTAACGATTCCTGCGACCGTTACGATTAAGGGAGTATCCTGCACAGTCGTAGAGATTGGCGAATCGGCATTTACAGGCTATAAGAAGCTGAAAAAAGTAACCATTGGTGCAAACGTTACCAAGATTGGCAAGAAAGCATTCTTCAAGTGTAAGAAGCTGAATAAGGTGATTCTGAAAGGCAAAGGCCTTACCAATAAGAGCATTGGCAAGCAGGCATTCAAGAAGACTGCAAGCAAGGCAGCCGTAAAATGGGGCAAGGTAAAAGGAAAACAACGCACGCAGTTAAAGAAAGCTTTGAAGAAGGCTGGTCTGAAAGTAAAATAAATCATGCAATGATAGAATGAATGGAGCTGCCGCTTTAACGAATAAAAATTCGTGAAGCGGCAGCTCCATAACGTATTGAAAATAAAGGCCAGAATATAAAGATATAGAGGATTTCAAGTCAGATAAAAAACTCCTACTCTTCATTTCTGTTCTTTTTATCGGAATCCTTTTTTTGTTTTGACTTTTTTTGTTTTGCCTTTTTTTGTTTTGCCTTTTTTTGTTTTGCCTTTTTTTGTTTTGTCTTTTTTTGCTTTGCTTTTTTTTTGTTTTGCTTTCTTTTGCTTTGCCTTTTTCTTTTTCGATTTCTTTTTCTTAGACGATTTTGTTCCGGAATTCTGTTCTCCGGAATTTTCCTGCTGATTGGATGCAGAAGCTTCTGGTAAAACCGGTGCATCCGTATTTTTATTTGAATTTTCGTCTGCCACTGTTTTTGTTTCAGGAGGCTGGGGTTGAGAATCTTCCTGTTGGTTAGGCACAGATGTTTCTGCCGGTATTGTTACATCGGTATTTATATCTGCGTCTTCTGTATTTTGATCCGAAACACTTTCAGTGGATATCTTATTTTCAGCTATACGATTATAGTTTTCTTTTTCTTCATGGTTTTCGGATTTCGCACTCTTTTTCTGTGGCATTTCATCCGGAATTGTTTCTGCCTTCCCATTTTTGGTGTCTCCAACTGCTGTGCCTTCTCTGTTGTCCTTCGGCTTATCCGAAATCTTGAGTTTAAGCGGCAAGCTGTCCTGGCATTTTTCTATCAGTTCTATCACTGACATTTGCCGTACTTCTTCCTCAGGTAATCCGTATGTTCCCATCAACTCATCTTCTAAAATTCTCCGGCCTTCCGAATGATCCAGAACTTCTGTCCGCTGCACTGCTATTGTTACACCAAAGATACGCAGTTCCGCCAGTTTCTGCTGGATTCTGTTTTCGGTTATATTCTCAAGTTTTTCATATATTCCTTCGTCTGATGCAAAAAACGTAAGTAAAATCCCTCCGTCCTCTTTTAAATAGGATTTTTCCACGGTTTTCTCGATGAGAACATCCATTAAATCTCCGACCATTTCATTTCTCTTCCATTCTAATTGTTCTATAACATTTTTTCCGTCTTGGTCAAGCGCTTCTAAATGCTTCACTTTGCAGGAATGATTCATCTCTATTCGAATGCTTGGATTAATATCCACAACCATGTACACGCTATCCTGATCTTTTTTGATATTTCCATAAATGCAGAGAAATAACACCATGATGACCGTGCACATGGCGACGGAATATTTTGGAAGTCTTTTTCTAAAATTATTTCCGCTCCAAAAAGACTTCCGTTTTTTGTTTTCCCCAATTTTTCTTTCAATCCGGACAGCCTGCTCTGTAGATTCTGCTTGAAACACAGTGAGCCCCTGCTCTTTTGCCGTTTTAATAACTGCTTCGGATATATTCGGTGCAAGCTCCTCAAATCCATTCTTTATTCGCTTTTTTAATTCTCTTTTCTTCATAATCTTCCACCAAATTCTTTCTGCAATTTTCGGATTCCCCTGTGGTATCTTGCAATTACTGTTCCGAGAGGCATATCCAGCATCTTTGCAATTTCTCTATGTTTTAGACCGCTTATATCATGCATGATAATCAAATTTCTGTCTTCTTCAGATAGCAATTCAAACATTTTGTCGAGAACCATTCGATTTTCTACGTTGGAAATAGTTTCAAATCCCAGCTCATTTTCCACATCTTCTAAACTGACATCTCTTTTTTCCTTTTCTTTTCGACATTTCATCAAAAAAAGATTTTTCGCAATCTTCATCATCCATGCCATGGGATTTCCCTGTTCCTGATACATGGGACAGTTTTTGAGAATCTGAATATATGTTTCCTGAAGCAAGTCCTTAGCATCTTCCGAATTTTGGGTATAGGAAAGCAAGAATGCATAGAGTGGTTTGTATGAAGCTTCATACAGCTCTTGAAATGCATCCTGCTCTCCCTTGCAGATACGTTGAAACAGTTCCTCGCCAATATGTACTTTATGTTTTGGAATGCTATCCCGCATCCGAACATACCCCTTTCAGCCGCTCTTTTTCGCAAGAAAATTTGCAAATTTGCAACGGATTATTTCACAGTCACGGTTTTTGTAATGGAACCATAGCTCTTTTCTTTTTTCGTCTTAACTCCGCTGACTGTAATCTTATAAGTCTCGCCCTTTTTCATACCGACAATTGAAATCTTAATATTTCCCTTGGCTTTTTTAATAATTTCCGCAGCACATGCGTTTCCTTTAGAATCCGTTACGGTAACTTCTGCATTTTTGTAATTTGCAGCGGAATTCATTTTCAAAACAACAAACTTTCCGCCCTGTACAGACGCTTTTCCCGCCTTGCACTTCGTCTTGATTCCTTTTGCAACAAATGATTTTTGAATTGTCACAGGCTCAGAAGAATCTTTGCCCAGAATTCCTTCAATTACAATCGTATAAGTCTGTCCCTGTACAAGACCTGCCGCGGAAACGCTCATCAGTTTTTTATTCTTCTTTACGACTTTACATGAAATCTGTTGTCCGTTTTCATCCTGAATGACTGCATTTACTGCCTTTGTATAAACTACCTTGCTTTTAAATGAAATATTTACTTTTCCCGAAGATGTACAGGTGACTTTTCCAGCTTTTTGAGCTGCAGCCGTTGCTTTTGCAGCTGTGGGCTTTTCTTGTTTTTGCTGTTTTGCCGCATTCGCTTCTACGGCATATGGCATGCCTGCATATTCTGCTGTCATCCCTGCCGATACCATCGTGGGAGCAGATACCAACATGCTCATTGTCAATAATCCTGTCATCATTCCTTTTACGCTTTTCTTCATAGAAAGCACCTCCTGTATTTGTTTGATACTTAGATAATGCAGGAAACATGTTTTTTATTGCATAAAAAATAATTTTTTTAATTTTCTTTATATTACGGAATAATGTCCATGAATTTGAAGATCCGAACAGGCAGATTTTGAATGCATCACATGGTTTGTTATAGAGCAGAGACCGAAAAGCACAATAGTTCTGATATTTAAGAGATATGGATAGAAAATAAAATACTTGACATATATAGATTATCGATCTATTATATAGATGACCGATATATAGATTATCTACATAAAAGGAGGAATCACAATGAAACTGGATAAAACATTAACATCCGGCAGCACAATGATGCTTTTGCTCAAATTGCTTTCCGAAAAGGATATGTACGGATATGAGATGATCGAAACATTAAGAAACCGATCCCAGAACGTCTTTGAGCTTAAGGCAGGAACGCTGTATCCCTTGCTGCACCAAATGGAAGAAAAAGGATTTCTGACTTCCTGTGAAAAGGAAGTATCTCAAAAGGTGCGCAAGTACTACAGTATTACAAAAGAAGGGAAGAAACAGCTTGGGAAAAAGGAAGCGGAATGGCATGAATATGCAGATGCAGTAACAAAGGTTCTGACATTGGAGGTGCTGTAATGGAAGATTATTTAAAGACTTTACTGGAACAGATCCGATGCAAAAAAGCGCATCCCATGATCGAAGAGGAAATCCGGGGTCATATTGAGGAACAGGCCAAAGCAAATATGGCAGAAGGAATGGAAGAGGAGCAGGCAGTGAAGCAGGCGGTTTCTGATATGGGTGATCCGGTGGAAACCGGCGTGGCGCTGGATGGAATCCACAGACCGCAGATTGCATGGGATATGATTTTATTAATGGCTGTGATCAGTCTGGCAAGCGTTGCAATTCATATTGTGATCGGTATGGGAGCCGAAGAGATCGGAGTGTGGCCGACGCGTACGTATGTGATGCAGTCCGTAGGATATGTGGGAATCGGATTTTTGCTGATGCTTTTGGTATACCGGCTGGATTACAGCATCCTTGGAAAATACGGCAGGCTTCTTGCAATGGGATTTCTGGCGGGAATATTCTTTCTGATCTGGCATGGAGTGATGACAACACAGCTGATTGCCGTGACAAAGATGATAAACGGACAATCGTATTTTGCCATTGGAGCAATGACATTCTCTCCGAAATATCTTGCATTTTTATATGTGCCGGTCTATGGGGCAGTATTATATCGGTATCGTAAAACAGGCTGGTCGGGAATTTTTCGTGCATTGTTTTTTATGGTGCTTCCTGTCTGGGGCGTATGGAATATTCCATGTGTCAGCGCCGCGGTGCAGCTGTTTTTGATTTTGTCTGTTATGCTTACGGTGGCAGTCTGGAAAGACTGGTTTCGTGTTTCCAAAAAAATCTTTTTGCCGGTTTACTGGGGAATTGTGGTTTTTCTGCCGATTGTTATGGTGATATTGGCAGTAAGAGGAAGTTTTCTTGCAGAGTATCAGCGGATGAGATTACAGCTGTTTTTGAGCGGAAGCTATAGCGAAGCGGATTATGTGGGAAGAATGCTTTCGGATTATCTGGCAGGCAGCCGTATGTTTGGTGGTAGTGATATGGCTGTGGCAGGGGAACTTCCGAATTATTACAGTGATTATATTTTAACATTTCTGTCCGGCTGCTATGGAATTGCAGCAGCATGTGCCATATGTCTTCTTGTTTGCGTCATCGCGGCAAAGGCGCTTCGGATCGCTCTCGGGCAGAGAAATCAGCTGGGTATGATGATTGGTCTGGGATGCAGTCTGGTATTGTTTTCCAACACCATCATCAATGTGGCCGAGAATTTCAGACTGCTGCCGACGACAGAGAGCTTTCTTCCGTTTTTCTCCCATAACGGAAGCGGAATGATCGTAAGCTATATTCTGACCGGATTTGTGCTGAGCGTATACCGGTATAAGAATATTCCTGCGGCAGATCAGACAAAGCCGCACAGAATACTGCGCGGCTATAAAAAAACGTGTTAAATATAATAGATTTTACAGTCTCCGAAGCTGATGTTTCCCCGAACGCTTACAACCGGGGCATTTGCCATAGGAACCGGTGCTTTGTGAATCTCTTCTATATCTCCAAAGGAGGTTGTGGCAGTTACGGTAACGTTCCATTCTTTCGGAAGGAACAATGTGGTTTCCCCAAAGGAATTTTCCACATAGATTTCGGCGGAGGTTCCCCGGATTACGGCATGATCGAAATAAGCCTTTAAAGAGCCGAAGGTGCATTTTAAGTAAGCGCGGCAAAAATCATCCGTTTCAAAGTATTTGGTTGCTCCGGCGAAAGAGATACTGCAATGGACGGTGGATTCATTGGAGTGATCCCCCGGGGCTCTGCCGGGATCAAAATCAATATCGGGTTTGAAGGGCGGCTGATTCGGAAAAAGAAAAGAAAGACCAATGCTTCCGAATACAGCCGCAATCAAAACCGGAAACGGCGTAAGCATTCTGATATGCAGAAAATCATCGTATATAATGAGGATGATTGCTGCCGGAATCAAAATGCCGTAGAAGTTGCGGCAGGGTATATTTTTGATCATAAAACAGATCAGAAGTATCGTGAAGAGTATTTTGGTCAGATTGATGTCGCGGAAAATTCCAAAGTTATTAAGCAGTACAAAAATGGCTGCCAGAATAAAAACAATTCCCCAGAAATAATTTCTATTTTTCATATCCATGTTCATTCCTCTTTTCTTCTAATTTAAATTTCAATGGTTTGTAATAATAGCGGGATACATAGACCTGCTTGTGCGTACCTGCAAATTCGACGATGCTGGAAGCTGTCAGATTCTTGGTGATTGAATAAATATGATTGATATTCAGAATCGTTGATTTGGAAACCCGCATAAAGCTGCCCGGAAGTATTTCCTCTAATTCATAGAGCTTAAGCTTTGTCAGATATACCTGCTTTCTGGTATGAGCACGTATACGGCCTGATTCTGTCTCAAAAAATAAAATATCGTCTAAGGGAATGTAGTATTCGGTATCGTTTTGATAACAGACGAATTTTTTTGAGCCGAGGGCAATGTCGGAAATCGCCGCCTGAAGCCTTTGGATTTCTTCATTGACAGTGGGACAGCGGATCAGGATTTCGTTTTCGATTAGTGATGCGTCAAATTCAATCTTTACTTTCATGTCATGTCTCCCTTATGCATTTATCCTATCCAAAATCTTTCCAATTGTAAACCGATATTCTGTAAGTGGTTAAAATCAGGCGGTAAGTGGTTTATAAAAATAACTGGTTGGGAATATTTATGAAAGTCATGAAAGAGATTTGTCAAGCAGGAAAGTTTGCAGTATAATAATCTGAAACAGTAACAGGCAGACAGGAGGTTATAGCGATTGAAACCGTCAACAAAATATCTGAAAATATTCTGTAATCTGGCATGGGCGCTTGCGGTGCTTTTGTTTATTATATTTGTACTACCCAGGATAGTGGTGTTTTTTATGCCCTTTGTTGTGGGATTTATTTTGTCATTGATTGCAAATCCGATGGTTCGTTTTCTGGAAAAGAAGATAAAGATAAAACGCAAATACGGTACGATGCTGATCATTGTATGTGTAATGGCTGTAGTTGTATTGCTGGGCTATGGAATTTTTGCCGTGCTTGCAATTGGAATCCGGGGATTTATGGATTATCTGCCTACGATGTCAGCCAATGCCAAAATAGAAATCATAGCAGCCATTGACAGCCTGGAGGCTATGATGCAGAAGATTCCGTTTTTACAGAATATCAATATCTCTGAAATCGAAAAAACCGTAACAAGTACCTTAAGCGGTCTTGTTGTAGGGGAGGATTCCATTACCGTAACGACGCTGGGAGGAATTGCAAAGAGTCTGCCCAGTATGTTAGTCAGCGGGGTTATGGGACTTTTGGCCACTTATTTTTTTATTGCGGACAGAGACATATTAGCAGAGAGAATCAGCGGACATCTGCCAGATTCCTTTACGGAGAGGACCATGCAGATGTATGGGCATATATTAAAAGCAGTGGGCGGTTATTTCAAAGCCCAGTTTAAGATTATGGGCGTGATTTATGTGGTGATTACGATTGGCCTGGTCTTATTAAAGGTGAAATATGCATGGCTGATCGGCTTTGGAATTGCATTTTTAGATATGCTTCCGGTGTTTGGAACAGGAACCGTGCTTACGCCCTGGGCGATTATCAAATTCTTTTCCGGAAATTACGGGCAGGCAGTGGGAATGCTGGTTCTTTATGTAGTAGCCCTGCTGGTGCACCAGCTGATCCAGCCGAAGCTCATCGGGGAATCCATAGGAATGAATCCTTTCGCTACATTATTTTTTATGTACATCGGCTATCAGTTTTACGGGGTAACCGGTATGATCATTGCGATCCCCCTTGGAATGCTTTTCATTAATTTTTATAAGGCAGGGGCCTTTAACCGGGTGATCTGGTGCTTTCAGGAGATTGCAAAAGATTTTAATGAATTCAGAAAAATAGATCAGACAGAAAAACGAGGGATAGAAGACGATGAATAAATTACAGGTTAGAAATTCATTTCTGCTGTTTATAGCAGCATTTATCTGGGGAACGGCTTTTGTGGCTCAGAGCGTGGGAATGGAGTATATAGAACCTTTTACATTCAGTACGATGCGTTCCTTGATCGGAAGCGCATTTTTGATTCCGTGTATCGGAATATTGGGGAAATGGAAAGGAAAAAAAGCAGAGCAGGACGCGGAAGATAAAAAAGAACTTTTAAAAGGAGGAATTGCCTGCGGCATTGTTATTTTCGCAGCTGCAAATCTGCAGCAGGTGGCCATGCTGTATACAAGCGTAGGAAAGTCCGGATTTTTGACGGCTCTTTATATTGTGATTGTGCCGATCATTGGCGTAGTATTCGGGAAAAAGCCGGGAAAGAAACTGGCTGCTGCAGTGGCATTGGCTGTAATGGGACTATATCTGCTTTGTATGAAATCCGGTAGTTTTAAACTGGAATTTGGGGACATACTGTTACTGTTTAGTGCATTTTCTTTTTCCGTACATATTATGGTGATTGATTATTATACTCAGAAGGTAGACGGGGTAAAATTGTCCTGTATTCAGTTTCTGGTCTGCGGCATTCTTTCCGCAGCCGTTATGCTGCTTTTTGAACACCCGTCTCTTTCAGCCATTTGGGAAACGATTCTTCCGCTTCTTTATGTAGGCGTTCTTTCTTCCGGCGTGGCATATACCTTACAGATTGTAGGACAGAAAGGCATGAATCCGGTAGTGGCATCGCTGATTATGAGTCTGGAATCTGTGATTTCTGCAATTGCCGGCTGGGTGGTTTTGGGACAGATTTTATCAAAACGGGAGATTGCCGGATGCGTTGTGATGTTTTTGGCAATTATATTGGCGCAGCTGCCAGAAAAAGTTGAATTACAGGCAGAAAGCTGTTAATATAAAAATGATTGAAAAAGAAGGTGAATCTATGGAAGTATTATTTTGGCTGGGACTTATGATTGTCTTTTTGATTGTGGAAGCGATTACGGTAGGGCTGGCTACGATCTGGTTTGCTGCCGGAGCATTGGCGGCTATGGCTGCTGCCATATTCGGAGGCGGAATTATCATTCAGATTATCTTGTTTTTTGTGGTATCGCTGGCGCTTTTGATTTTTACCAGACCGATTGCGGTGAAGTATTTTGACAGAAATAAAATACGGACGAATTATGAAGATGCGATAGACAAGACGGTCCGGATCACAGAGCGTGTGGATAATATAAGGGGCACAGGAACTGCAGTATTAAACGGACAGGAATGGACGGCCCGGATGCAGAGCGACGATAAGGTGCTGGAAGAGGGCGAGCTGGCTAAAGTGACAGCCGTAAAGGGAGTCAAATTGATTTTGACAGCATTAGAGGAAAATTTAGATACGAAGTAAAAGCCGCGGAAGCGGAAAGGGGAACGAGTTATGGATCAGATTATAATATATGGATTCTGTATCCTGGCAGCCTTGATTTTGGCGGTGATGCTGTTTCGGTTTCGTTCTATGACGAAGGCATGGGCAAAACAAAGAAAAACGCTGGAAAATTCCATACAGGATATGAAAGAATATCATGACATTCTGCGTATTGACCTGAAATGTCTGTTAAAAGATCAGGAAGAGACCATATTGCATCTTCAGGATGCGTTTTCCCATATGAAAGATACCACAGAGAGTATCTGCAGTCAGGAGAAAGGGCTGGCACAGGAGATTCTTTCGCAGGAAGAAAGTCTTTTGCATGTAAAGAATGAAATACAAACACTGAAAGGCGAAACAGAAAAGCTGGAAGAAATTACAGCGGATGTGCTGCTGAAAACAGATAAATTGAAAAGCTGCAGTCAGTCTGCCAATGATGCATACAGGGAATTTCTGGAAAAGAACCAGGAGCGGAAACAGTGGGCAGATCAGGTACAAAAACAGACAGATTTTATCCGAAAGCTTGAGTCGGAATTTCAGGAGCAGGTTCAGTGGACGCTGGATCTGGCGGAACAGACAGAGCTTCTGTCTTTAAATGTCAATATTGAGGCGGCAAAAAACGAAGAGCGGGAAAACGGATTTTCCGTGATCGCCATGGAAATGAGAAAGCTTTCGGAGGAGAGCAGGGAATTTTCCGATGCGTTTGTCCGGAAAAATAAAACATTTTGTGAATATGCCCGGCAGAATAAAGCCAACATAGATCATATGGTAAAATTACAGGAAACGGAACAGACGAAGATTACAAAAGCAGGATTTCTGCTGGGGCAGCTTGGGCAGGAGACACAGAAAGCAGCCCAGGCAGCAGGAGAGGTTTCCCAAGGGATCGAAGGACTGGAAACAACAAGAGAGAAGATACTGGAATTGCTGGAGCATCTGCCGTCAGTAAAGAATCAGGAGCAGGAGGAGATAACGTTAGAGGAATTGCAGAATATGCTGGCCAGAGGAAAGGAAAACGGCAGTGCTTTGATGAAACTGACAGAGGAAATGCAGGCCAGGATAGCAGACGAAAATCTGCAGCTGTAAATCAATAAAGCGGAGTGATGAAATGAAACTGGGAATCGTTATGGAAGGCGGTGCCAGCAGGACAGTATTTTCCTGCGGTGTAACAGATTGTTTTCTGGAAGATAATCTGATGCCGGATTATTTTGCAGGCGTATCGGCAGGGATTGCCTATGGCGTTACTTACCTTTCCGGGCAGAGAGGAAGAAACAGAAAAATTATAGAAACCTATATGGCGGATAAACGGTATATGGGAGTGAGATATCTTTTGAACCGGAATATGAAATCGTTTTATAATATTCCGTTTGTATTTCAGGAAGTGCCAAATCATCTGCTGCCCTTTGATTATGAAGCTTTTGCAGCGTATCCGGGAGAAGTGGAGGCTGTTGTAACCAATATTAAAACAGGAAAAGCGGAATATCTTCCGGTGCCGAGAGACGATAAGGATTTTCGTGTTCTTGTGGCAAGCTGTGCATTGCCGGGATTATTCCAGCCTGTAAAAATCGGAAACCAATATTATCTGGATGGCGGTGTGGCAGATTCCGTTCCTTATAAAAGAGCATTGGAAAAGGGCTGTGATAAGGTTATCGTAATTCTTACAAGGGAACGGGATTATATAAAAAAGACAGAGAAATCCATTCATGCCATATCAAAACTATACCGGCATTATCCCAAAGTAGTAGAAAGTCTGAAAAACAGAGCAGACGCCTATAATCAATGTATGAAAGAGCTGTATCAGGCGGAGAAGGAAGGACGGGTATTTGTTCTTGCGCCGAATACCGTATTGGGAGTAGGGCGTACCGAAGCTTCGCCAAAGAAGCTGTTAAGCCTTTATGAAGAAGGATATTATCAGGCAAAAGAAAGTATGCATGCATTGCATTTATATCTGAACGATTGCAAGGATCAGACATAGAAGTCAGCACGAAAGACAGGTGGCGGCAATGAAACCGAAAGAGCAGTACAACAATGCAAAATATTGGCAGATTGGATTTTTTTCCTTTAATAACGCCGCTACGAATTTATATCTGGCGTTAATGGGATACATCTCCTACTATGCCAATTCCATTGCCGGTTTCGGAGTGGTGCTGATTTCGGTGATCCTGACGGCGCAAAATGTGTTTGATGCCGTTACAGATCCTGTAGTGGGATATCTGTTGGATCAGACGAAGGGACGGTTTGGAAAATTCCGTCCTTTTATGTTGGGCGGTAATCTGCTTATGGCAGTCAGTTCTGTGTTGATGTATTTTACGACACATGAGGTGATACCTTATTTAAGAGTGGCCTATTTTGTTCTGGTGTATGCGCTGTTTGTTCTGGGGTATACCTTTCAGACCGTTGTGGCAAAATCGGGCCAGTCGATCCTGACAGATAATCCCAGTCAAAGGCCGTTATCCACTTACTTTGATTCCTTGTTTATTATGGCGTCTTATGGCGGAACGGCATTGTTTGTAGGAAATTATCTGGTGCCGAAATACGGCGGCTTTACCAATGCGGCATTGTTCCGGGAATATGTCTTCTGGGTTGTGCTGCTGTCTTTTTTCTGTACGATACTGGCGATGATCGGGATTGCAGAAAAAGACAGGGAGGAGCATCTTTTCAGGCATGCAGGATACCAGAAGATTCATGTCAGAGACTATTGGGAGATTCTTAAGCATAACAAACCGATCCGTATGCTGATTGTTGCAGCCTGTACCGATAAATTTGCATCAACGGTGTATTCCCATACGACAGTGGGAGTCATGCTTTACGGTATTATGATGAGACATTACGGGATATCCGGACTGATCGGCGTCGTGACAGCAGTCCCCACTCTGTTTGTAGTCAGTGCGGGAATTCATGTGGCACAGAGAATGGGACAGAAAAAGTCTCTGGTTTTGTTTACGGCGCTGGGGATTTTTTTTCAGATGATTATGATGTTTGTGCTGATGTCGGACCAGGTTCACACAATCAGTTTTTCCCGAAAAGAGATCAACGGAATTACAGTTTGGTTTGTAGGCGTTTATATTTTGTTAAACGGATGCAAATCCATTACCAATAATATGGTTGTGCCTATGATTGCGGATTGCTCCGATTATGAACGGTACCGCAGCGGCAAATTTGTGCCGGGGCTTATGGGGGCATTGTTTTCCTTTGCAGATAAGGTGTTTGCCGCACTGGGAACAGCTTTTGTGGGAATCGTTATGATGATTATGGGGTATAACCGCAGACTCCCTCAAATCGGGGATGCGGTTACGCCGGAATTGAAATGGACCACGCTGTTTCTCTATTGTATTGTGCCTGTGATCGGCTGGATCTGCTCTCTCGTTTCTATGCGTCATTATACACTGGATAAAAAGACGATGCATGAAATTGTAAACAAGCTGCAGGAGGGCAGGCATCGGAAAAAAATCCGGCCGCAGGATTAGCGTGTGTCTGAAAATCCGTTTCCGTTCTAATACAGATAGGGTGCAGAATGAAGACCGCTGTGGTAGCACAGGTTTCCAAGGGAGGAGAGCAGCTTTGCAAGAGCTGCTTTTTCTTCTTTTGGGGAATGTTCTGCGGAAAAAAAGGCGGCTATATCATTCAGCATTTGACTGTATTTTGTTTTGGCTTTTTCAAAAAGGTCAAAAAAGCTTTCCGTTGACCGGCGCTTTTTATCCCAGGGATTTGCCCAGGCAAGGTGGGAGAGATTGCAGGGATCTTTGTGGAAAATAAGCGTATCACTGGGGATAAGCGGAGATAAAACCGGATAGCCGGGGAGAATTGCTTCCAATCTGCGTACCCGTGTTTTTTTCCGCCCGGAAGGATCGTAAAGCAGCCGAACGGCCAGCTGCATGGCGTGAATTGCCTGCAGGATTCGGTGCCTTGTAATGTAAAGACCGGGATAGGTATTGGAAAAGGCGTAATACAGCAGTGTGGAGACAACCGTACGCTGGTCGCCGGAAAGAGAAATGCTCTCATTCTGATGAAATTCACTGGGAAGCCTGTGCTGATAATGCCATAAAAGCGTTGTGTCAATATCTGTTTCCAGACGGATGTGGCTGCCGATATAGCCTTTGGTTTTTTGTCCGTAATGGCTTCTGGCATAGATATATGGGTGGCAGGCCGTATCCAGCAGATAGTGTCCGATAAAGCCCAGAATATAAGTGTGGGCAATCTGCTGTTCTCTGTCTGTGGGGAAAATTCTGGGGCTTTCTAAAAGATGCCGGAGAAATGTCCTGGTATCTGCGGTATGGGCAATGGACCCGGCGCTTTTTTTTGGAAGGATCAAAGATATAAGGTCATAGAAAAAAATATCCGGGCCCTGGAGACCGAGACAGAATACGGTGTGGTTTTTCTGAATGGTCTGTTTGAGGGCGGAATTGTGTAAGAGCTGATAAGTTTGCTGTCCGAATAGGTAGTGTGTTGTAAAACCTGGCATGTGATGACCTCCTGTTTTTTACCTTTGGTAATCATTATAACCCTAAAAACTGGAAAAAAACAATGGATTGTGATATACTTTCGCGTGGAGTTTGTTGTACAGCGGTAAAACGAAGGAAGAATAGAAGGATAGATGATGAGAATCAGAATGAATATAACCAAAAGAAATATGATCTGTGTGGCGGCAGTAGCTGTCATTTCTTTTCTTGCGCATATTTTGTCCGGGATTTCCGTATTTAATATGGTTTTGTTTCCGGTGCTTTATTTCGCAGTAAAGAATGTGGAGATAGAATTAAATGAAAAGTATCACTGGTTTTTTCTGATCGGTGCGATGGGCGCAGGAAGTATATTGACGGCGTGGTTGATACAGTATCTTCTTTTGGTGGAGGATTTGCGGCTTCGGCTTTCCAACAGAACCTTTTTTTTAAATATTTGCTGTGTCTTGT
The DNA here is from genome assembly GCA_947564765.1 of uncultured Roseburia sp. Taxonomy (GTDB): domain Bacteria; phylum Bacillota; class Clostridia; order Lachnospirales; family Lachnospiraceae; genus Roseburia_B. The sequence goes on from CANODN010000007.1 coordinate 15,625, forward strand.
TTGTGTATCTGCTGGTGCAGATTTTTACAAACAGAGGAGAGCTGACCTGTATGATTTCCCATATCATGCTTCTGGTGTTTGCGGGGATTAATTATTTTGTTTATGATTTCAGGGGGAATGAGCTGACGTTCGGAGATTTCAAGTCGGTGTCTACCGGATTAAGCGTTGCTTCGAATTACAGGTTTACCCTGAATGCACAGGCGATGAATACGATTCTTTTAACTGTCGTATTTATTGCGGGAGTCCGTAAGGTGAAAATCCACTGTAAGAAGGTATGGCTGATGCGCGCCGTCTGTTTTTTTCTGGCGGTTTATGCGTTTGTATATGTGGCAAGCGAGACGAGAAATACGGTAACCGAAACGTGGGAACAGAAGGGCTCTTACCAGAACGGATATCTTTTGAACTTTGTGCTCAGCATCCGGGATTCTTTTGTACAAAAGCCCGAGGGGTATTCCGAAAAGCGCATCCGCAGTCTGGAAAACGTGTATGAGGATGATACCAAAACGCCGATGCAGGGAGAAAAGCCCGCAGTGATTGTGATTATGGATGAATCCTTTGCGGATTTCCGTGTTATGGGGGATTTGAAGACAAATCAGGATGTGATGCCTTTTATTGATTCTTTAACGGAAAATACAATAAAGGGATATGCGCTCTCTTCTGTTTTCGGGGCAAAAACACCTAATTCCGAATGGGAATTTCTGACGGGAAACAGTATGGCCTATCTTCCGCCTGGTTCGGTTGCATACCAGCAGTATCTGGTAGAGGAAAATGCATATTCGATACTGGATACCATGAAAAAAGAAGATTATACCTGTGTGGCGATGCATCCTTATTATGAGACAGGGTGGAGCAGAGATCAGGTATATCCGATGCTGGGGTTTGATGAGATGTATTTTCTGGATGATTTTGACCAGAGTCAGCCGATGCGCAAATATGTATCGGATGCAGTGATGTTTGATAAAATCATCCAGCGGTATGAAGCAGGAAAAGGAAAGGAAAATCTGTTTTTAATGGGGATTACGATGCAGAATCACGGAGGATACAGGGATTCCTATGACAATTTTGAAACAGATGTTTACGGAACCAATATCTTTTATTCGGATGTGAATCAATACCTGTCTCTGGCGCACCAGACAGATCTGGCGGTAAAGGATTTGATTTCTTATTTCTCCAATGTAAAGGAACCGGTGATTCTCTGCTTTTTCGGAGATCATCAGCCCAGCCTGAATACGGCCTTTTACCGGAGGTTAAACGGCAAGGGGCTGTCTGGACTGACACTGGCGGAATTGGAGGAACTTTATGAGGTGCCTTTCTTTATCTGGACAAATTATGAAAGTGAAAGTAAAACAGTAGAGCGGACGAGTTTAAATTTTCTTTCCACAATGCTGCTGGAGCAGGCAGGTCTGCCCCTTTCGCCGTATCAGAGCTTTCTTTCCGATCTGATGCAGGAAGTGCCTGCGATGAATGCGAGAGCGTACTATTCCAAAGACAGAAGAAGGTATGTGCATTACGGAGAGGGAAGCAAGGAGGAAGAGACCTGGATCAATCAATACCGAAGTCTGCAGTACAATGGATTGTTTGATGATAAGAATCGCAGTGAGCTGTTTTTTGGGCATAATAAATAGAAAGGCAGGGATGGTATGAGTCTGGATTTGTTGGAGAAATATCAGAAGGTGGTGAACAGCAGCCCTTATGCGGTATCCATTGGCATAGAGCTTTTAAAGGCTGAGGAAGGATATATATACGCCAGAGTAAAAATGCGGAAGGACCTGGAAAATATATACGGAGATATGCATGGAGGCTGTCTTTATACGATTGCCGACAATATGGCGGGGATTGCTGCCAGTACCTGCGGCTATTATGTGACTACGGTAAACGGAAGCATCCAATATTTAAGAGCAGGAAGAAATACGGAATATATATACTGTGAAGCAGAAGTGATCAAACCGGGCAGAACCATAAGCGTGGTGTCGGTCAGGATTTGCGATGATCAGAAAACGCTGTTAAATACAGCGGAGTTTACGTTTTTTAATTTAAGAAAGAGAGAGGATTCTGCGGAATAAAAATCCGCGGGGAATGACCGGAGGAAAGGACAGGATATCGTGAACAGAGAAGAATTCAGACAAATGACAGAGCGGGGCGCTGTGATCTTAGACGGGGCTACCGGCAGCAATCTCCAGGCGGCGGGCATGAAAATGGGTGTCTGCCCGGAACAGTGGATTTTAGAAAATCCGCAGGCGATTCTGAATTTACAGAGAGAATATGTAAAAGCGGGAACCAATATTTTGTATGCGCCGACCTTTACGGCAAACCGTATCAAGCTGGAGGAATACGGACTGGAGGATCGGCTTTGGGAAATGAATCATAAGCTGGCGGCGCTTGCAAAGGAAGCGGCAGGCGGTCAGGCTTATGTCGCTGCAGATATTTCCATGACAGGACGGCAGCTGTATCCCATTGGGGATATGCAGTTTGAAGAGCTGGTGGAAATTTATAAAGAGCAGGTAAGCGCGTTAGAGGATGCCGGTGTGGATCTCTATGTGGTGGAAACGATGATGAGCCTGCAGGAATGCCGTGCGGCTGTGTTGGCAGTCAAAGAATGCAGTGACCGTCCGGTTATGGTGAGCCTGACCTATGAGGAAAACGGACGGACGCTTTACGGAACAGATCCAAAGACAGCCGTTATGGTTCTGCAGAGCCTTGGAGTTGATGCAGTGGGACTGAATTGTTCCACCGGACCGGATAAAATGGCGGAGCAGGTAAAGGATATGTATGATGTTGCCCGTATACCGATTCTGGTGAAGCCGAATGCCGGGCTGCCCAGACTGGAGAGCGGGAAAACCGTATATGATATGCCGCCGAAAGAGTTTGCAGAGGCGGTTTTGCATCTGGCGGAGTGCGGAGCACGTATCTTCGGAGGATGCTGCGGAACAACACCGGATCATATCCGGGCGGTAACCGAAATCCTTCGGGACAAACAGCTGCTTCCGGTGAAACCGGAGCACAGAAGGTTTTTAACCTCCGAGCGTCAATATACAGAGATTACCCTGGATGGCCCATTTACGATAGTGGGAGAGCGTATCAATCCTACCGGCAAAAAAAAGCTGCAGGCTTCTCTCAGGGAAGGCAGTCTTGATCTGGTTCGGGAAATGGCAGTAAAGCAGGAGCAGGACGGAGCAAAGATTCTGGATATCAATATGGGGATGAATGGCATTGATGAGAAAGAGATGATGCTGCAGGCCGTTTATGAAGTATCCCAGACCGTGGATCTGCCCCTTTGCATTGATTCCAGCCATGTGGACGTTGTAGAAGCTGCACTTCGGATCTATCCGGGACGCGCTCTGATCAATTCCATTTCTCTGGAAAAAGAAAAATTTACAAAGCTCCTTCCGATTGCGAAAAAATACGGAGCGATGTTTATTCTTCTGCCTTTGTCCGATGCCGGACTTCCCAAAAGCAGGGAAGAAAAGCATCAAATCATAGAACGGATTGTACAGGCTGCAGAAGAGATGGGCATGTGCAGGGAAGATATTATCGTGGATGGCCTTGTGGCTACCGTAGGAGCAGAGCCATCTGCCGCCGTGGAATGCCTGGCAACCATTGCCTTTTGCAAGGAACAGAATCTTGCGACAATTTGCGGGTTGTCGAATATATCCTTTGGCCTGCCGGAGCGCAGCTGTATCAATACGGCATTTTTGACGGCGGCAATTACAAAGGGGCTGACTATGGCCATTGCAAATCCGGCGCAGGAAGCGCTGGTGGATGCGGCTTATGCAACCGATCTTCTGCTGAATAAAGAAGGAGCAGACCTTCGTTATATTCAAAGAGCAAACAAGAAGAAGGAAAAAGCGGAAAAAGAAAGCAATGGGGCAGGACCGGATGCCGTGCTGCAGAGTGTAAAAGAAGTTTCGGTAAAAGAAACCATCTTTGACTGTGTGATAGATGGAAATAAAGGAAAAATTTTATCAGAGGTGCAGATGGCTCTGGAAAAAGGGGAAGAGCCGGATACCCTGATTAAGGAAGTTTTGATTCCTGCTATTGATAGAGTGGGGGATTTATTTGAGCAGCAGATCTATTTCCTGCCGCAGTTGATTTCCTCGGCTGATACGATGCAGAAGGCCATTGCTTATCTGGAGCCAATGATTATGCAAAGCAAAGATGCACAGCCGAAAGCAGCCGTTGTTGTGGCGACTGTGGAGGGAGACATTCATGATATCGGGAAAAATCTGGTGGCATTGATGCTGCGGAATTATGGATACCGGGTTATTGATCTGGGCAAGGATGTAACGGCGGAAAAGATCATAGAGACTGCTATGACAGAGGATGCCGCAATTATCGGGCTTTCGGCACTTATGACAACGACGATGATGCGGATGAAGGATGTGGTAGAGCTTGCAGCGGTAAACGGGTGCCGGAGTAAGATTATCATTGGAGGCGCTGCAGTGACGGAGAGCTTTGCACAGGAAATCGGGGCGCACGGGTATTCGAAGGATGCGGCGGAGTGCGTGCGTCTGGTGGAAAGACTGTTGGAGTAATGGGCTGGGAAAAGCGTTAAAATACGATTCCTGGTGAAGATTCTCTGCCAGAAGCTTGCATTTTTAGGTAAAAGTGGATACAATAAAAGAAAAATGATAGGAGATAGTGACTATGGCAGTACTTGGATTTGGGGAATTGATCGGGATGCTGAAAAAGAACCCGAAAAAAATCGTTTTTACAGAAGGAACAGACGCCCGTATTTTAGAGGCTGCTTCCCGTTTGCTGGCCAGTAACTTTTTAAGTCCCATTTTGGTTGGGGATGAGGATGAGATATTTGCGGCATCAGAGGAATGCGGTTATAATATTCGCGGGGCAGAGATTATAGATCCGAAGAAATTTGACAGAATGGACGAAATGGCAGAGATGTTCTGCGAGCTGCGGAAAAGCAAGGGTGTAACCATGGAACAGGCAAAAGAAATTTTGCTGCAGACCAATTATTTCGGAACGATGTTAATCAAACTGGGAATGGCGGATTCTCTGTTGGGAGGAGCCACATATTCAACGGCGGATACCGTTCGTCCGGCATTGCAGCTGATTAAAACAAAACCGGGCAATAATATTGTATCTTCCGTATTTATTTTGGTGCGTTCCCGGGCAACCGGTGACAACGAGGTATTGGCAATGGCAGACTGTGCGATCAATATCCGTCCTACAGAGGACGAGCTGGTGGAGATTGCAATCGAAGCGGCAGAGTGCGCGAAGATTTTCGGTGTAGATCCCAAGATTGGATTTTTGAGTTATTCGACCTTTGGTTCCGGTACAGGTGAGGATGTAGACCGTATGAGAAATGCAGCGGAGAAGACAAAGCTAAGAGCTCCCGAGCTTGCGGTAGAAGGCGAGATGCAGTTTGATGCTGCCGTATCTCCCCGTGTTGCACGTACAAAGTGTCCGGAGTCCGAAATTGCAGGACATATCAATACATTTATTTTCCCGGATATCAGCGCCGGAAATATCGGTTATAAAATTGCGCAGCGTTTGGGCGGATTTGAAGCTTATGGACCGATTTTGCTTGGATTAAATGCACCGGTCAATGATTTGTCCAGAGGATGTAATGCGGCGGAAGTATATTCCATGGCGATTATTACTGCGGCATTAGCATAAAAATTTTCATTGCGTAAAAAGTTTAAAAAAAAAGCTTGACTTTTATAAGTAAATGATTGTATAATACTAGGGCAGGTCAGAAATGACTTGTCCAATATGGGATCTTAGCTCAGCTGGGAGAGCATCTGCCTTACAAGCAGAGGGTCA
>CANODN010000008.1 GCA_947564765.1 uncultured Roseburia sp.
AGCTCCATCAAATCAAGCGTATGCTGAAAAATGAGATACGGCAGATGTGAAAAAATGATCGGAAAACAGTTTTTTGTAACCTGTTCTCAGAACTGTTCCCAGACCTTTACCTTCCGTTTTACAGACCAGCAGACCTCCGGCATTACACTAAACGGCGACAGCCTGTCCGTTGAAATCGGTATAAAGGACACTGCCATTAATGCGGGCTCCGATATCGTCACAAAAATTTATGATCTGATCGTCAGCAAACAGGCTGACTTTATCAACACACTGCAGAATACCCGTCCGAACTGGACCAATCATTACAATGATACCATTATCGGTCACGCCAATGCGGTAGCTGCAAACGGCGCTAATATTACATTTTATTCCATCTTCGATGGTCCGCCCTATGCACCGGGTATGGGAGAAGTTCGCGCCACCGATCTTCTTCAGACAGAGGAAACTTTCCTCCTTCAGGTCAACGACAACCCTTACCAGGAAATTGCCTTAAATTTAAAGACTATCAATACCGCAACCCTCGGCCTTGGCTCTTTGGATGTGACGTCCTTTGAAAAGGCAGGAAAGACCATCGATTCTATTCATCTTGCCATCGAAAACCTTTCCTCTTACCGTTCTTATCTGGGAGCTATGCAGAACCGTCTTGAGAAAACTATGTCCAACGTAGATAACGCCTCAGAAAACATTCAACGCTCCGAAAGCCTTTTAAGGGATGCAGATCTGGCAGATGAAACGGTTCATTTTTCCAGAAATAAAATTCTTGAACAATTCGGGCAGGCAATGCTTGCACATACCAATCAGAATTCAGACCGTGTTTTACATTTATTAGAAAGCATTTGATGAAGAAGCTGCCAGGAAACTGACAGCTTCTTTTTATCCAATCGGGATTTCTCCCTCTAAAACCTCCCTCTGCACATAAAGCGTTCCGTCTTGTCTTGTTCCCATAAACCACTTTACCAGATTCATGTTCATATGTTCAATTTCTACCACTGTAATTCCCCAGGGATGAACACAGCTTCCGGCATTGACATATAATTCGTGCTCTACCAGATGCGGTCTGTGAGAATGTCCTGCCACAAGATACACATTCTTTTTTTCTGCCGACTCCAACATACACCTTTCGTATTTATGTACTTTCCGGTAATTTCGGGCTGCACTTGTAGGATCATTTACTCCGAACAGCTCTAAGGGTTTCCACACATACCGCACCAGAAAACGGGAAATTTTCCAACAGACGGAATTAAAAAAATCCGCCTGATGCCCATGGATCATACACAAATCCCGACCGCCCTCCCGGTTTTTTAAAGTAATACTCTCCGGCAGCTCCTTTTTCAATTCCATATCATGATTCCCGTATATCTTGCCAAACCGGTTTCGTTTTTTAAAACATTCCAGCTTCTGATACACACTGCTATGAGAATCCTGTATTCGTTTCAGACAGCGGTTTTCCCAAAGCTCCTCTCCATCGCCCAGTTCCAGATAATAAAACCCTTCGCTGTAATAATGCTCTAATGCCGCAAAATATAAATGCTGGTTCCGAAGAAAGTTATCCGACATATTTCCACATCCCCTGTGGCAGTCTGAAAATACGGCATATCGGCTGTATCTGTTCAGGGGCAAAACAATTCCGTTGGAAAGCGCCTTCTCAATTCTTGTTTCACAGCTCATTTTTTTATCCGTGCTTTTCTGCCAAAAGAATGCAGCCGCAGCATGCGGCGGAAACACCATGGTAATTGTTCATATAAGAACAGCATGCGATCCTCTGTCCTGGTAAAAGGCCGGGTTATGATCCGGTAAAGCCCGCAGTACAACCGGTTGAATCCCTGCACAATGCCTCTGTACATCTTTTCCATACCTTTGTAATGTTTTGTCTTATCCAGTACCACTGTCACCCGGCGCCCGCGGATACGGTATTTATCCGACAGCTCTGCCTCTCTTAATCCTTTGGCAAACGCCTCCGCCGCTTCACAGTTACAGAATGTAAGACTTGCATACAGAGTCAAATCTTTTGGCTGCGTAAACAATCCCATACGAAAGGCTGCCAGCCACCAATGGTATCCTTTCAAGGAAAACAGATGCTCCTGCCGCCGTTTCAGACACATTCCGATCAACGGCATTTCCTCATCCGAAACTGCATTGTAATGCACTTTTCTTCTTTGTCTTTTTGGGATGGGGCGGTTGGCATGATATACGCCGACTTCCGCTCCTGTATTAATCCCATACTGCCCTTTCCAAAATTCAATCAGCCATGTTCTGTTCCTGTAATCAAAATACACCGGAAAGCAATCCATAATCATATTGAATTTAGATGCAAGATTGTCAAATAATGCCTCATAGCCTTCCTTTCTCTGCCATGCATGTATCTGACTTACAAAAATATCCTGCCCGGGCTCATAGGCAAATCCAAAGGGAGTTGTCAATTCATTGAGCAGTATCATTTTTTCCCTCTCACTCATCTGTTTCACTTTTCTTTTGCATTTTTCACGACGCCATATCAGCCATATCACCAGTAAAACCAGAAGAATCCCGACAGCCCATCCCACTATTTCCAATTGTTTCATATCATATCCTTTTCTTTTTTACCAGAATATGCACGGCAGGCGGATTTGTTCAAAATCTTCTTTCCGAATATATGATTTCTTATCTCCGAAAGATACCGGGAATTTCCGCTTAGTGCCAACCGAAGCAAAACAAAAACCTTGATCGCCGTCATGTAATACAGAAAACCTACCACTGGTAGCTTTTCTGCATACTAAAGCATAAAAAACAGCAGCCCCTGGAATCGTTCCAGACAACTGCCGTTTTATTTGTATATTCTGTTTCTCTTTGGCACTCTTTCTCAACATGCCCCATAACAGTATTTTTACAGGAAAATATATTTGCAGACAAACAGCACTGCCAATACATACATCAGCGGAGTGATTTTCTTTGCTTTTCCGCAAACAACATTAATTATCACATAAGAAATAACGCCGATTGCAATTCCTTCGGAAATGCTGTATACCATCGGCATAGCCAGCATACAAAGATATGCCGGAACCGCTTCTGCAGCATCTTCGAAGTTTACATTTAAAATTGCCGATACCATTAAAAATCCTACAAAGATCAATGCCGGAGCTGTTGCAAATCCCGGAATTGCCGTAAAGATCGGTGCAAAGAAAATTGCCAGCAGGAACAAAAATCCGGTAACAACAGATGCAAGACCTGTTCTTGCGCCTTCTCCTACGCCTGCAGAGCTCTCTACGAATGTAGTCGTTGTAGAAGTTCCGAAAATTGCTCCCACGGAGGTTGCAATCGCATCTGCCAGAAGAGCCGGTTTGATTCTCGGAAGCTTTTCGTCTTTATCCAGCATACCTGCCTTGGAAGATACGCCGATCAAGGTTCCGATGGTATCAAACATATCTACAAACAGGAAGGATAACAAAACTACGATAAAGTTGAAAATTCCAACACCGGAAAAATCTGCTTTAAAGCACTGTCCGAAGGTTTTGCCGATTGCAGAAAAATCTGTCATTGCCATAGACGGATACAGAGAATAAAATCCATTCTCCACGTCAATCGTATAAATACCGGTTGCCTGGGCAAGCATACCCAATACCCATGTTGCAACAATACCGATTAAAATGGAACCCTTTACTCCTTTGATATATAAAATTGCTGTAATAAAAAGTCCGATCAAAGCAAGTACGGCACAGATTCCCTGTGTATGCCAGTTTCCTGCAAAATCCACATAGGAAACAAGTGTAGAATCATTTGCTACTACAATATGCGCTCCCTGCAGTCCGATAAATGCGATAAACAAACCGATACCTGCGCTGACGCCTTTCTTAAGCGTACTGGGAATCGCATCAAAAATTGCTTCCCTTACATTGGTAAGAGATAACACGATAAAAATCAAGCCTTCCACAAATACTGCCATCAGGGCTACCTGCCAGGAATATCCCATAGCCCCGCAGACGGTAAAGGAAAAATAGGCATTCAATCCCATACCCGGCGCCAGTGCAAACGGATAATTTGCAAGCAGAGCCATAGCCAGCGTTCCCACAAAGGAAGCCAGACAGGTTGCAATCAATACCGCCGTCGCATCCATATTGGAACCAAATTCATTGGAAAGCAGACTCGGATTTACTGCAAGAATATACGCCATTGTCATAAATGTCGTGATTCCGGCAACTACTTCTGTCCTCACGGTTGTGTGGTTCTCATTCAATTTAAAATACTTTTCTAACATAAATTTTCTCCCTTATTTTTAATTTCCCTCATATGTAATGACCGATGCCACATCATAATTTTTCAGCTTGTCTCTGCCTTTTAATCCGGCAAGCTCCATTAAGAAAACAATCTTAACAACCTCGCCGCCCAACTCTTCGATCAGTTTGATACAGGCTTCTACCGTGCCTCCTGTAGCAATCAGATCATCCACAAGTATCGCTTTCTGACCGGGCAAAATGGAATCCTTGTGTATTTCTATCTCTGCACTTCCGTATTCCAAATCATACTTCGCCGCTATGGTTTCACAGGGAAGCTTGCCCTTTTTGCGAACTGGAACAAATGGTTTTCCCAGAGCATAGGCAATCGGTACTCCGAAAATAAATCCTCTGGATTCCGTTCCCACAACCACATCAAAATCTATACCGTCAAGCAGCCCGATCATGGAATCAATTGCCAGCTTCAAGCCTTCTGCATCCTGCAGAACCGTCGTGACATCCCGGAAAATAATTCCCTTTTCCGGAAAATCAGGAATGTTCCGTACATATTCTTCTATCTTTTTCATCCTTTGCACCCCCTTTCTTCCTAATATGATATGATTTCATATCCGTCGTCTGTCACCAGGACCTGAACCTCCCACTGTGCAGACGGTTTGCCGTCTTCCGTATATGCTGTCCATCCATTGGTATCATCTATATAAATTTCTACACGGCCCATATTGATCATCGGTTCTATGGTAAATATCATACCGGGAACCATTAGCATTTCCGTTCCCCGCTTACTGTTATAACTTACCCAGGGATCTTCGTGAAATTCCAGCCCAACGCCATGTCCGCCGATTTCCCGCACCACGGTATATCCGTTGGCATATGCATAATCGTGAATGGCCTGTCCCATATCTCCAAGGAAACCCCATGGCTTCACTTCCTTCAATCCCACATCGATGCACTCTTTTGCTACTTTTACCAGCCTTTGCTTCTCCGGGCTTACCTCCCCGATACAAAACATTCTGGAGGAATCGGAGTAATATCCATTTAAAATCGTGGAAATATCTACATTTAAAATGTCTCCGGACTTTAAAATATCCTGTTCTGACGGAATTCCGTGACACACCTGGTCGTTTACCGACGTGCAGGAGCTTTTCGGAAATCCCTGATAGTTAAGGGTTGCCGGAATGCCTCCCATGCGGGTAGTCTTCTCATATACCATCCGGTCAATTTCTTCTGTACTCATCCCTTCGCGGATATGCTCCGCTATATAATCCAATACTGCGATATTGATTTTTGCACTCTCTTTGATTCCTGCAATCTGTTCTGCATTCTTGATCATATCATGATCGGGAACAATATGCCCCTGCTCCCGAATTCTTTCGATTTTTTCGTCGAATGCCTGGTGGCAGGTCTTATATTTTCTGCCGCTTTTACACCAGCAGGGATCGTTTCTTCCTATTTTCTGTGACATAACAGCCCTTTCTGTTTTTAATTTACTATAATTTTACCAAAATTCAACCGTTTCCAGAGTTTTTCATTGATCTCATAGGAATGTTCTTTTAACAATTCCTGATATAAATCCCCATTCACATTATACTCTCTATAGTCAGCTCCTTTATCGTCTGCGTAGATCTGCTGCATTTTCTGCGCCAGCGCCATATGTTCAAATACCTCCGAAATTTCTTCCAGAGAAACGCCTAACCGCTCCTGTCCCGCTTCCTCCAGATCGTTCCAGAAATCCATTTTCTGGTTTTCCATATAAGCAATCTCCTGCCGGTCAAGCTCTGTCCCCGCTTTGCAGGCCATTTGATAAAAAATTTCATCATGCACTGCCATTTGTATTGCCATATCTCTGGCTTCTACCCTGACAAATTTGCCGTTTGCATGCGCATTCCAGTATTTTCCTGTCTGCTCCAGGTCATATACCTGCGCCTGTTTCTGGATGGTCATTTCCTGATGTGCCAGGTAAAATGCCAGATCCCGAAACGTATACTCCTGTTCGTCAATGGTAACTGCCGTATCCTCCAGATGCTCCAGATAAATAATTTTTTCCATTTCCTTTGCACGCTGGGCTACTGCTATTCCAATTACGGCAACCAGCGCTAACATCAACAGAGAAAACAGATTCTCCTGCCGTTTTGCTTTTCGCTCCTTCATATCTATAATACTCTTCGCACAGCCACAATGGTACGATAGGTTGCCGAGCTTGTAGTAATACCTACCGCCGTACTCTGGGCATGTACAATCCTGCCGCCGCCCATATAAATCGCAACGTGTCCCGAATAACAGATCAAATCTCCCGGCTGCGCATTGGCATAACTGACTGCCTTTCCGCAGCTCTGCAGCGCCGCAGAGCTATGGGGTAAACTGATACCGAAATGGGCAAACACACTCATAACGAATCCGGAACAGTCCGCTCCGTTTGTCAGGCTTGTTCCTCCCCAGACATAGGGATTTCCCACAAACTGACAGGCATAGGAAACAACGCTGCTGCCGCTGACATTGGTAGAATATCCGGGATTGGAACCGCCGCCGGAAGTATCTGTGCCCCCCGAACCGGAATCCGAACTTCCGCTTCCGGAAGAGCCGCCGGAACCTGTATCGGAACCGCCGCCGGTATTTCCTGTATTCCCTTTGCTGCTGTTTGCCTTCGCAGCCGCTTTAGCTGCTGCTTCCGCTTCTTTCTGCTTGCGTTCTTCCTCTTTGATAATCTGATTCTGTGCGGCAATCGTAGATTTAAATTCATTTGCCGCCGCCTGTGCCGTAGCCAGCTGATTGTCATAATTGCCCATTTGTGACCGTTTCTGGGCCAGGACATTTTCCAGAGAGCTCTGCTGCAGTGCATACTCTTCCTGCATCGCTTCCAGCTCGGCCTTCTCAGTCTCTACCGTGGATTTCAGCTCTGCTACCTGCTGTACGGTAGTCTGGTACTGTGTCAGCAGATTTCTGTCATATTCATAAATATCCGAAACGTACTCCACACGGTTTAAAAAGTCCGACATATCCACCGAGCCAAGCAGCGCTTCAATCATCGCTGTATCGCCCCGCTCATACATGAACTGAATCCTCTTTTTCATGGAAGCATACTGGCTTTTTTCTGTCTCCTCTGCCTGCGCAAGATCTGCTGTCACCTGCTCTAGCTGTGCATTCTTATCGTTCAACTCATCCTCCAGTATGCCGATGTTTACCAGAAGATTGAAAAGCTCCGCATCCTTTTCATCGATTTCACTCTGCAGTGCAGACTGCTGACGCTCCAGCTCTTCGATTTTCTTATTCGCTGCATTTAAATCTTCTTCCGCTTTTTGCTTTGTATTTTTTGCTTTATTGATTGTGCTGGCATCTGCCTGCATATGGGTAAATGCCAAAGCGGATGCTAATATCAATGCTAAAATATGTATTTTTTTCTTTTTAATCACAGGCTACCTCCGATCGTATTTCTTCATTTATTGTCCTGGGATGCTCTCCCGAATTTTCTCTCCTTCATACAAGTATCGGTCTTATTATAACATTGCAGTTTCAATTCCACAAGAGACTGGAGAAAGATAACACACGACCGGTAACGATTCCGCCTTCGTCTTCATAGCTGCAAAATCTACCTCTTTACAGAAACAGTCCCTGTATAATAATCACAACAATGAGAACCGGCAGCACAAACTGGAAGTAAGGTTTCAGTACCTTTGAATATTTAAGGCCCTCTCCTTCATTACATTCTTCATAGTACTTATCAAAGCCCCAACCAAATTTTGTGACACAGAACAAAAGATATATCAAAGATCCGATGGGAAGGAGCAGATTGCTGACGATAAAATCCTCGCTGTCTAACACATCCCGTCCTCCGATCAAATGCAAATCGCTCCACACATTATAGCCCAGTACACAGGGCAGACTTGCGAGCAATACAATCACCCCGTTTATCAGAACTGCTTTTTTCCTGTCAATTCCAAACATATCCACGGCAAACGAAATCAGATTTTCAAAAACAGCGATAACCGTTGAAAAGCTGGCAAACGTCATAAACAAAAAGAACAGCGTTCCCCAGATACGGCCTCCGGCCATATTTACAAACACGTTGGGAAGCGTCGCAAATATCAGAGACGGCCCTGCATCCGGCTGCACCCCGTAGGAAAAACAGGCCGGAAAGATAATCAGACCGGACATAATCGCCACAAAGGTATCAAGCCCACAGATCCGAAGTGCCTCGCCCGGCAGCGTATGCTCCTTTGTCATGTAGCTTCCGAATATTTCCATCGCTGCGATTCCAAGACTTAAGGTGAAGAATGCCTGATTCATCGCTTCGGTAATCACATTGGCAAGTCCTACAGCCTTTACCTTTTCTATACTTGGAACAAGATAAAAGGAAATTCCTTCCGCTGCTCCCGATAAAAGCAAGCTATGTACTGCCAGTACCACGATCAAGATTAAAAGCGCAGACATCATAAATTTGCTGATTTTCTCAAGTCCGTTCTGTAAACCTCTGGAACACACAAAGAACCCTAAGACAACCGTGATGGCCATCCAGATGCCCATCTCTACGGGCGAAGCTAAAAGCTCTGAAAATACAGCTCCCACTTCCTCGGCTCCCATAGAGGGCTGAAACGTCCCTGCTGCAAATTTAAAAAAGTAGCTGAACATCCAGCCTGAAACGGTTGTGTAATACATCATTAACATATAGCATCCAAAGATACAGAACCACCCGTGGATATGCCATTTACTGCCCGGTTTTTCCAATGCCTTATATCCAAGCACGGCGCTCTTTCTGCTGGCACGTCCCACAGCCAGCTCCATCGTAAGCACCGGCATCCCCATAACAGCTAAAAATACCAAATACAAAAGCACAAAGATGCCTCCGCCGTTCTGCCCCGCCACAAAGGGGAATCTCCATACATTTCCAATTCCGATTGCACATCCCGCGCTGACTAACAGAAATCCCAGACGTGATTTAAAACCTTCTCTTTTCATAAATAATCTTCTCTCTCTTTCCTTTTAATATACGCATGGGATTATTATAACATTATACCTCCAAATTAACTATTACTTTTTCTATTTTCTGCTGCCGGCCAAAAAAATCCTCCGCACTGTTTCACAATGCGGAGAAATTTCTTAATCTAATCGTATACGTATCAAGCCCGAAAACTTATTTATCCCACCGTCTTAATAATCAATAACTTTTCTCCCGGCTTCACAAACTGACTGGACAGGTGATTCACTTCCACCAGATTTTCGATTGTCGTATGATGTTCCTTGGCAATTCCAAACAACCGATCTCCGGCTTTTACAATATACCCCACAATGCCGGGACTTTGCTGCAGTAAGTCAAGATCCAGCTCTGCTTCTTCTATTTCCGTTATGATCTGTTTCTCCTGCTGTTCAAATGCCAGCAGATTCAAAGAAAGAATTGCCTTTACATCAACAGTTCGATTGTCCGCCAGTACCGTTGTCACCTGATCAATTCCTCCATCGATCTGGATTTTTACCGGATTTTCTGCTTTTGGCATTTCAATAGTCTGGGAAAAAGGAAGAAAGGCCCGAACAGAACCCACCGGCATAGACTCATCCGAGGTTAAATATACAAGCTCTACCGTCAGGATTCCCTCCACCAGCACGCCGTCCTCCTGCACGGTTGTCTGCTCAACCGCCAGCTTTTCTTCATTGATGCAGATCTGCAGAATATCTTCCTTGGTATCATCGATTTCGATCTTATCCGAAACACGGCATTTTGCATCATTTTTAACCAGAAGCCTTTCAAAATATGCATTCTGAAATTTCGGCATTACCTGCCGGTCAAGGGCATAAATATCCGATATCATTTCCAGCTTATCTTCTTTCCAGAGACAAATTGAGAGATTGACGACCATTTCCAGAAGAATATTTCGCTCCTCTCCATCCTCATCCTGCTGGATTTCCAGATTGGACTGGGCCGGCTCCGCCGATACCCGGTAGATCAGATCCTCCTCACAGGTATTACATTCCACGCTGCCCTGCACCGGAACGGTCGTTTCAAACCATTGCAGCCGTTCCTCTTCTTCAATTCCCAAATAGAGTACATAAATCAGCGCCTCTCCGCTTACCTCGATCTCACCGTTTTTCAAACGGCTGTTTATACCCCTCAGCTCCACGCTGCTCCAGAGAATTTCTTCCATATTCGGCTTATTGGACGAAAGCGACAGCTCCTTGCGGATTCTTAAGGTATCTTTTTTATCCGTAATAAGCTCCAGAATATCCAATTGCTCTTTTTCAATCTCGCAGTTTTTTTCTTCTTTGATTCCTGTAAGTACGGATGCTTCTTCCGGTTTTTCCGCTACGGCACGAAATTCCACCAGTGAACGGATGCTCAGCTTCCTTGAATTGATTACACTGACGGAAATATCTTCAATCCGCCCTTCTACTTTGACCGGATCTAACTCCTGCGCTTCATCTATACTCAGGCTTTCCTGAAACGGGATTTCTCCTTTCAGACTGTTAATCTTCCCGTTATCCAAATCCGTGCGGTATAAAATATGAAACTCCAAGATCCCTTTGAACCAGATGTGCCCGTTATTGACATGGACTTCTTCAAAATGAACTGTTCCCTTTTCCCGGATCACTTTTGTTAAATCCGGTTTAAAATCCGGCAGATTATAATCATCATCCAATGTAACCTGGCTGAAGGCCCGGCCGATCTCTTTATTCTTGTGCAGAGTCTGTCTTTCTAATTCCACAAAAAATCCTCCGTTCTGAATTATGTACTGTAACTTTGTACTATACATATTCAAAACGGAGGATATATATTCCTTATTTAGCAAAGCTTCATTCGTATTTCTCTTGTGATAATATCCGTATAGCTGAACGATAATAATTGCGGCGGATTCACTGCATTGGTATCCTCTACCAGAATGGTAAATACACTTGGATATGCATTCTGTATCACACCCTGCTGAATATCTATTTTATTTCTTCCTCTATCCAGTTGAATCATTACCCTGCTTCCACACTGCTGGTGTACTGATGCACGTACTTTGTTGATGTCTTCCTGTTGCATTCTTTTACCTCCCTTTTCTGTGGCTGCTGATGCATGAGTTGTCTGGTTTAACCTGATTAGTATAACACAGCAGAAATGGAATGTCAAAACTTTATTTTTTTCGGATTACGGCACTCTTACTCTGACCTTTTTTCGCTAGCTTTTTCACATATGCTCTATATTTTGCCTTCGGCACTGTAATTTTCAGCTTTGCATGTGTCCCCTTAAATGCATTTTTTCCAACGGATTTTAAAGCTTTGCTCTTAATGCTGATGCTCTTAAGATTTTTATCTTTCAGAAATGCTTTCTTTCCGATCTCTGTCAGCCTTGTACTTTGTACCACAACCTTTTTCAGTTTTGCACATTTAGCAAATGCCTGATCGCCTATTTTCTCAACATTTTTACCTATTTGCACACTGGAGGCATTTTTATGATTCATAAAAGCCTTTGCTCCAATCGCTGTGATCTCATAATAGGTCCCATCTGCAAGCTTTACCTGGTCTCCTATGATAATTCTACTGAGGTTTGCATTTGTTGTTCCGGTTACCGTCACGGTCTTCTTCGCAAGACTGGTTACCAGATACCGATAAGAATTCTCTGTATAGGTACAATTCTGCTCTACTCTCGGTGGCGGAGGACAAATCGTCGGCGGAAATAACACTTTGTTCTCCGCTATTATCAAATCAGCAAATGCCTCTCTCAGCTCTTCCACGGAAGCAGCTTCATCCGCCGCCACGCGCTCTGCCTCACCGTATATCACAGTAAATGCATCCCAGTCTTCTTTTTTACACTCGTATGGTTCTCCGGCATCTAAAGTTTTCTTTGCATTCCCAAGCGCTGTTTTCAAATCTTCCCTTGCCTGTATCAAAGCCTCTGCAAACGAAGTCTGTGCCTGCACTTTTGCAAGCCGGATTGCCGTAAGTGCTTCTTCGATCTGATCGATTGTCATGGAAGCGCCATCTGCATATTTCTCTTCCACAGCTTTGATCGCCGCTTCATATGCCTCCCGAACCTCAGAAGGATAAGAAGTCATATCAAATTCTTTTGCTGCCTTGAGGCTTTCTGTATATTCTTCTTTTTCCTCCTCTGTCGCCGTTGTATCTGTTTCCTGCGACAGAGTTGCAGCAAATGTAATTTCTTTGCTGTTTGCTGCATCTGTTCCGGTAACGGTTACCGTATATGTTTTGTCGGTATCCAGACCGCTGACAGCAACAATTCCTTCTGCATCATATTCTGCTGTTTTTGAAATGCTTCGGCCATCCGCTGTCAATGTAAGCGTTACATTTCTCAATCCGTTTGCATAGCCGGACAATGCTCGCATCTCAAAACTTGCACGGCTTCTTTTCTGAACCACAGGAGCCGCTATATCGGAAGTATCTGTCCATTCATTTAAGTTATACTGATAATTGGCAAGTTCTGATGCCGGAACATAAAGACCAAGCTCTTTGATAATCTGCTGGAACATAGCCAGATTGCCTCTTCCGTTGGGATGGATGCCGTCATTATTCCGGTTCGCAAGCCAGCTGTAAGTTCCTCTTATTGTAATATTGTCATTTCTCACCGTATCACGATACTCTCTCCAGCCCTGAAGATGGTCCACAACCGCAATATTCAGTCCCTGAATTTCCTCCCTCATATCTGCGGCAATATTCTTAATTTCCGCAAATTTATCTTCGAATCCTGCATGCTCACTCAACTGTCCCGCCATATCACAGGGGACACGCAGTACAACACTGGCATCCGGATTTGTCTTATAAATCTCTCGTATCAATTCTTTATAACGATCTGCATACTGTTCTACCGTAATACTGGCTTGAGCGGTGTTCTCAAATCCATGGACGATATTTTCTCCTTTGACAGACGTATCATTTGTTCCAAGCATAATCATCACAACGTCCGGATGATACCGCCTCAGCCGCGGTTCAATCTGCTCTAATGTTGTTGCAATTGTCGCATTTGTAACTCCCGTATTCAAAACGATATCATCTGCCCGTCCAATTTCATCCAGATATTTTGCAAACAACTGGGGCACATTATCATACCCGTCTGTGATAACTCCATGGGTAATACTGTCTCCCATAAACAACCAGGTTGCCGGTGTATCGCCGGAAAGCAGATTTTGAATTTTTTCATTTACAGAAACATTCCCGTCTTCATACTCGATGCTTTCTCCTACTGCACCGTTAACAACGGTAATCTGCACCGGCCGGTAAGACTCCTTTACGCTGCCTCTGCTTACATCATATACATTGAGCCTATAGGTCTCCCCCTGCTTTAATCCTGTGATAGTAAACTCTGTTTCCCCTTCCGGGGCAGCACCTGATATGACTTCTCCATTTGCCGTCAGCGTATATTCCAGCTGTGCTGCACGTTCCGGCTCTGCATCTATGCTCACTGTAATCGTATCTATTCCTGCAATAACGTTACGAACCTCTGCCTCTTCTCCTGATGTCGTCTGTTTTGCCACCGTATAAGAACCGTCGGAAAACTGGTTAAAGGCGTTGGTCCTTCCCACCGGAGCGCCCACTTCCCTTTGCAGCTTTGTCGCAATCGCCTGATGCCCCGCCGGTTTCAAACTGCCGTCTTCATTTATATTTGCGCTTTCAAGACCGCTAAGATCAATGACCTTGAACTTATTACCTGCAACTTCCTGAATTGCTTCCGTATAACGCACCACATTTTCCTGATCCGCTTCCTCTAAAGCCGGATAAGGCGTCAATATCAGCGGTCTTTTATTTTCTCCCGTTACTTTATTTAAAAATGCCTGAAGATTTTCTTTGAATTCCGGTATTCCTTCTTCTCCCTTTTGATAATCCGCCGCTCCGATCATAATACCCACAGCGGAGGTTCCAAAGGACGATACCCTTGTATCATATTCCTCCAAAATCTGCGCTACATCTGCGCCCCTTTTCGCCGTGTTAAATACAAAGCGCCCACGTACTACATAAGTTCCGGATTCACGCATATCTGTCTCAAACAACCCCACCCAGTTTCTCGTCGTTCTGCTGGTTGCAAAATCTGCAACCCCTTCTGTTCCTCCGGTAAACAGCCATGTCTTGCAGGTACTTTTTGCCCACATATCAGAAAAATTCTGAAGGCTTTTATCGCCCTGGGTGATCTTTTGGAGTTCTTCTTCCGTATACGCTTTATTAATCAGCGTCAGAAAATCAATCTCTCCGTTAAACGCCGCACTGTTGCAAGAATCATTATACGCATACATACCGCCGGCAATCTCAAATTTCGTATATGCATCTGTATTCTGGTTAAATCCGACAGCCGCAGTTTCTCCCCATGATTTCAAATAGAGATCTGATCCTCCGTCTACTACCATACGGACATTTCCTGCCTGCAGTCCCATAGAAGGCAGAAAACTGATTGCCAATGTATGATAATTTCCATCTGCAAATCCCGAGCCAAAAGAACCCTTCATTCCCGGTGCAGCAACGCCGCTGCCATCTACACTGCGCAGGATGATACGCAGCTCTCCGCCCTTCAATGCAACAATCATATTCTTGCCGTTACCGGTTGTACTTGTACCTGCCCCAAACAGCAGTCCATTCGGATTTGTCGTTTTAAAACGAATCACCACGGTCTGGTCATCTGTTCCATCTTTTAAATTATTCAACACCTGAATATAATGCCTGTCGGCGGTATCCTCAGAATAATCCAGCCCGCTGCCGGCAAACGGCGTGTCAAAGTCAATATCAAATCCTTTCTTTTCACTGCCTGCGTAGCTTGCCGCCGCTTCTTCCCGCACGGACTGCAGCGTAACTTCCTCCACACGGTCCCCTGCTTCCTCTGCAGCCTTCACATTCGTAGTCATCTGTCCCGGCAATCCGTTCGCCGTAAGCACAGCCGCCATAAGCGCAAACGCAAACAGCCGTTTCTTTAACCCCGTCATTAACTTCATCTCTTATCCCTTCTCCTTCCCCATTATTCTATTAAAAACATACAATATCAATCTATATGTTAGCACAAAATTTTGTACATTTCCACAAAAATATATCTTCTCTGCATATATATGAGGATTGAGAAAATACGCTGTCAGCCATGATCATTTTTTGTGTGAAAAGAATGGGAAATGCGATATTTGAAAAATACTCTCATTGAAACGGTAGAAAAATTCTTTTTTATTTGTTATCCTATTAGAAATAGAAAAGAAGGGGGATTTTTACATGGCAAAAATCAAAAAACCAATTTTCATTGTCCTTGCCGTATTGGCAGTGGCATTGCTGTTAAGTGTCCTGCAAATTGTCATTCACCGCTTCAACAATCCCGCAGATCAGCCGGGACCGGACATTGCGGGAAACGCCTGCCTGATCTGGGGAACAGGAGAGAACGAATCCGCCATTATCCCGGCGAGGGCGTCACTGACGCGCAAGCATTACGTGTTTGGTAACAATGCGGATGGCATCTGTCTAAACAGCCTGCAGATATCCGACAGAGAATTGTCAGATGCTGACACATGGATGTACTGGGCCGTGATGCAAGATGAACAGGGCGCGTCCGTTGACATTTCAGGAGATGAAGATTTTAGTTTCTTTTATTCATCGGCGGACATGGACATTTTGATTTTTGGAATTTGTGATGCTTCCCGCATTTTAGACGATGATTCCAACCCGGATCTTTCAGGCAAAAAAGCCCTCTTGGTTTTGCCTGCAGATGACGGCGCGGCCGCAAGGAGCACGATTCAAAAAGCGCGCAGTGCGGGGAAAGCAGGAGAATCGTTTCAGGAATGGCTTACCGAAAATCATCTGGAAGATTGGTTTTAATTTTCCGGCAATGCATAGCTCCTATGCATTGCCGGATTTGATTTTTTATTGAAATATGATATTTTTATCCTGATTTTCTATCCGGACCACAAGATAGGGATAGCTCGGCGCTGTGTTTTTCACCTCATCCTTGGACGGGCCCATTAGATTTGTATCAAATACAATTGCATTCTGCGTTAAATAAAATTCCAGAATCTGTATGCTGTACCCGCCTGTTTCCTGTTCTCCATATCCTCTTACAATATAAAGATAACGGTCGCTTTCATAGGTCAGCTTAAAATCCGCCTCCTTTTTTTCTTCTATTTTTGCCTGCAGCTCCTCTGGTATATCCTCCTCTTCTACCATTTCATATTCCAGATCTTTGAGCTTTCTGCCATCTGTTTTCTCAATTCCGCACCCGCTCCATAATCCGGCAATAACAGATAACATCAAAATGATTGCAGCCGCCCCTGTAAAACCGTATTTCTTACGTCTTCCATTCCCGAAAGCATGTTCCATAGCTTTTTGTTTTGTTACTGTCAGCTTCATAAACAATAACGTTTTCCCTCGTTTTTTTACAGTTTATTCAGGATTTGTAGTTGTAATTCCAACTTGCAGTTAGTATAATAAATTCAGATTACAGAAATACCCTTTATGCGCGAAAAATATGCGCAATTATATGGAAAGGATCGGATTTTCCGAAAAAACTATGCTGCGACTGATTTTTGTTATTTTATTTCTTATTTTATTTTTTATCTTCAGTATTCCTGTTTTATTTGCGGAATGGCTGATCGGCAAAAAATATCGCTACGCTGCCGATATTTCTCAGCTAAGGATTGTGCAGACTGCCTTTCAGATCGTTCTGTTTTTATGCGGAACACATGTTACCGTCATCGGAGAGGAGCATGTTCCAAAGGACACCGCTGTTTTATACGTAGGCAATCACCGAAGCTTTTTCGATGTTGTCATTACATATGCCAGATGCCCGGGACTAACAGGCTATGTTGCTAAGGATTCCATTGAAAAAGTCCCCTTTCTTTCCCTGTGGATGAAGCGGTTATATTGTTTATTTCTAAACAGGGAGGATATCAAAGAAGGCCTTAAAACGATTCTTACCGGAATTGACCAGATCAAACAGGGAATTTCCATGTGCATTTTCCCAGAGGGTACCCGCAGTACAGAGGGTGACGAAACCAATATGCTTCCTTTCAAAGAAGGCAGTTTAAAAATGGCAGAAAAAACCGGATGCCCGATTATCCCCATGGCCTTAACCGGAACGGCAGATATTCTGGAAAATCATTTCCCGCTGATCCGCTCTGCACATGTAACATTGCAATACGGCGAACCAATCTATCCAAAGGAGCTTTCCAGGGAAGACAAAAAACGTCTGGGCAGTTACACCCAGACGAAAATTCTTGCTATGCTAAATCAAGACAGCCATAAAAGCATCTGATCTGTTACAAATCGGTCAGTGCTTCCACAATCTTAGAAAATTCCATAAAGTGAGACGCTTTTACCAGTAAAGTGTCTCCTTTTTTTATCGTGGGGAGCAGCTCCCTTAACAAATCCTCTTTCGATCCAAAATGAAAAACATCCAGCGGATAATCCGCTGCAGCTTCTGCTGCCTGCACCATTTCCTTTGACAATTCTCCTACGGCAAAAAGCCGGTCAATCT
The DNA here is from genome assembly GCA_947564765.1 of uncultured Roseburia sp. Taxonomy (GTDB): domain Bacteria; phylum Bacillota; class Clostridia; order Lachnospirales; family Lachnospiraceae; genus Roseburia_B. The sequence goes on from CANODN010000008.1 coordinate 17,623, forward strand.
GTTTTGCTGCCGCATAGCTTCCTATCCTGGCATGCAGCTCTCTTTCCTTTTCTCCCAGCTCTCCCATATCTCCCAATACGGCAATCTTTCTGCCGGAAGCCTGACTTAGTACATCAATACTGGCCCGCATGGAAACCGGATTGGCGTTATAGCAGTCGTCAATAATCGTAATTCCGTTTTTTTGTATCAGGTTGCTCCTGCCGCTGATCGTCTCTACGGTTTCGATTCCCCGGCATATGTCTTCCAGATCCATACCGCATACTGCTCCTACACAGGCTGCCGCCAATGCATTGTAGACGTTGTGTTCTCCCGGAATCGGGATCATGACATCCTGTTCTCTTCCCTTGAGATGCAGTTTCATCCGGATTCCTTCCATACCAAGAGGCGTAATCTCCGATGCATAGGCGTCTCCCCTGTGCAGGCCGTATTTCATTGCCTTTTTTCCCTTTACCTCCTGTATAGCGGAAAGCTTGTCATCGTCTCCGTTTAAAATAGCCGTGCCTTCTCCCCGCAGATGATCAAACACCTCTGTTTTGGCTTTTAAAATTCCGTCTCTGGAGCCTAAATTTTCCAGATGACACAAGCCGATATTTGTGATCACACAGATATCCGGATTGGCGATTTCTCCCAGTCTGTGCATTTCTCCAAAATCAGAAATTCCCATTTCCAGTACAGCTACTTCATGTTCTTCTAAAATATCGAATATGGTAAGGGGAAGACCGATCTCATTGTTAAAATTTCCTGCTGTTTTATGTACACGGTATTTCTCTTTTAACACAGAAGCAATCATTTCTTTTGTACTGGTCTTTCCGACACTTCCCGTAATTCCTACCACCTTAATGTCCAGGGACTGACGGTAAAAAGCGGCTATTTTTTTTAGCGCTTCCTTTGTGGAATCTACCAGAATATAAGGCAAGGCATCTGTTCTGGTTTCTTCCGAAAGACAGGCCAGGGCACCGGCTTCCATAACCTTTGGAATGAAGCTGTGTCCGTCTACCCGCTCACCCCGAATGGGAATAAACAGACCTCCCTGTTTCACTTTCCGGCTGTCAATGGCGATTCCGGTTACTTCCGTATCTTTCAGCCCCTCATCACCGAAATAAGTTCCGCCGCAGCACATGGCAATATTGCCCAATGTCATATCTTTCATATCATATCCTCGTATTTCTTCTGTGAAATCTCAATCAGCTTTTCACACAATGCAGGAAAATCAATTCCCGCCGCCTGTGCCTCCTGGGGCAGCAAACTGGTTTGTGTCATGCCCGGCAGTGTATTTGCCTCCAGACAAAACAGTTCCCCCGATTCCTTCAGCAGAAAATCCATTCTGGAATAGGTGGAAAGTCCTAAAACATTTGCCGCCGACACAGCAAATTTCTGCATCTGTCTTGCTGTATCCTCCGGGATTTCAGCCGGACAGGTCTCAACCGTACTCCCGGCTTTGTATTTATTCTTATAGTCGTAAAAGCCCTCTTTGGGCGCCATTTCAATGACAGGAAGGGCCTTTCCTTCCAGCACTCCTACCGAAAACTCTCTGCCCGCAATATAATCCTCCACAATCACTTCATCTTCCCAGAAGAAAGCTTCGTCCAGCGCTTCTCCAAAATCCGCTTCTGTCTGCACAATGGAAACGCCTACACTGGAACCGCCGCAGCAGGGTTTTACCACACAGGGCAGAGATACGCCCCTTTGCTTTAAGTCCCTGTTGCTCTCCTTTTTGTTCATCCGGATTCCTTTTGGCGTCGGTACCCCTGCTTTTTCAAACAGCATTTTGCTCATTCCCTTATCCATGGCAAGCGCACTGCTAAAATAACCGCTGCCGGTATAACGGATTCCGAACAAGTCAAACGCCGCCTGAATCTTGCCGTTTTCCCCGTCTTCTCCGTGAAGCGCCAAAAACACAAGATCCGACTGCCGGCATATAGAAATCACATTCGGCCCGAAAAAGCAGTCCGACTGGTCTTTTCTCAGGGATTTAATTCTGGCGATGTCCGGAGCCTCTTCTGCAATGCCGTCTACCGTTATACTCGCCTCTTCGCTATGGGAAAACAAATCGGAAACATCTGTTTCCGCCTCTTTGTAACCCATAAATACATCCAGCAAAATCACTCTGTGTCCATTCTGACGCAAGGCCTTTGCCACCATGTCTCCTGTCTGGAAGGATACGTCCCGCTCCGCGCTTAAGCCTCCTGCCAACACTGTTATATCCATTACAATCTCCTATCTCTGTTATTCTTTTTTATCAATCCCATTGTATCTGATTTTATTTTATATGACAATAAAAATTGCGGTTTCAGGAAATATTATTTTTTGCTGAAACCGCATGGTAATCGGGAATTTTCTTTTGTATACTGATTGTAACGTGTTACTGCCCGGCCTTTAACCGGAAAGCAGCAGCTAAAACGTTACAAATATGGGTTCTTTGGCTTTGTAAAATTCCTGAAAGCTTCTGTAACCCCTATACTCCTCTATAATGTCAAAAATCGCCTTTGCCTGCTGCCTGCTTTTTTTGGCTGTCACATGATCTTTGGCGGCGGTATGGCACCATGCTTTTATACACAGCAGATGCGGCAGGACGGTATATTTCCCTGTAACACGGCAAATTTCAATACCGGTATCACATTGCTTTACCGCCTCCGAAAATCGTCTCTGGCGTTCTAATACCCACGCCAGATCTCCAAGAATCATCGGATATACCTTTGTCGATTCCATGACGTCCAGATCCTGATTTTTCATATATGTTTTCAGATAATATAAAATCCGAAGCGCCCGTTCTGTCTCTTCTCTTTTTCCGTATGCAATCCCCATATTCAGCAAAATATAAATCTCATCATAGGTCAGCACCACTGCTTTTTTCTGCATCTGCAGCCGTTCTCTATAATCCGGCATTGTAATACCGAGCGCTTTTTTTAATTTCGGTAAAATATCTTCCTCCCGCTCTTTTAAGATCGCCTGATAAATCGCCTGTGTATATAATCCAAACTGTCTGCAGAACGGATTTTTCTCATCCCTCAGCTGACGATACGCTTCCATGGCTCTTTTCGCTTCCGAAAGCTTTCCCGCGCTTAGATACATCAATATCTGTTTGCACAATTTGGAACGCTGCATTTCATTTTTGGTATCACAGGAAATCCATACATGATGCAGTCCCGGCATCCTGCTGCACAGAGCTTCAAATACCTGTTTGGAAATGACTTCCCGGCCATTCTCGATTCTGGATAAGGTTCCCGGTGTACAAATCCCATAAGACAATTCCTCTTGTGTATATCCCAGCCGTATCCTCATTTCACGTATCGCATCGCTCATTCCATATGTCGGCATATATTCTCCCTCCCTTTTCCACTTCTCCCGATGCATTCATAATACATTTTATGCATTTTATACGCCTAATTTATAAATCGGTATTTTAGGC
>CANODN010000009.1 GCA_947564765.1 uncultured Roseburia sp.
ACGACCGGCATAGCGCCGCTGTCCCATGCAATAGAAATATATCGTTCCAACCGTCTAAGGTTAAAATCATTGTTTAATGCCATGCACAAAAATACAATATCAATATTTGCAGCAACAACTTGCTCCTGCTGCAGTTCGCCAGCCGCTTTTCGGATAAAAGCGCTTTTGCGTGGCAACAGCGATTCAATGATTGCACTGCTGCCGGATTCGTTCCAATTTACCAATACAAAGTCGCCAACGGCAGGATATTCGGAAGAAACTGTAGTTTGAAACCGGAACTTTCCAGATACTTCCGCCAATTTCTCTCCTTTGTCTGTTATGATTCGATAGAACCCTTTTTCCTGCGAAAGAACACGGGCTGGTTCTAATTGATTATCTTTTGGGATTTCGTTTGAAAATATTTCAGAGAATCCGTATTTTTTCATGTTAATTAAATTGTCCACTATAATTTCCTTTCTGCTGCAAGTTTTTATAAAAAATATTTTTGAAAAAAATCGTCGATATAATGCACATAGCTTTTGGCGGCTTCATCTTTTTTCTCTTTACAATCGGCTCCATCTGACATACTGAGCAGCAGATAAAAGGGCGAGTAAAATTCAATTGCTAACGCACGGGGAGATGGCAACGGTTTCTCTTGCTCCTTTGATATTTCACGAAACAGATTTTCGATATAATCCAAAGGTCCGCTGACAAGAACTTTTTGGTATAAAGCATTCATTTCAGGAGATTTGTATTGTTCCAGTGTAAGCATTTTACGGAAATTACAAGCAATTTCATCTTCACTCCAATAATGGAATTGCGCTTTCATATAATCTCCTAAACTTTCTGCCGATACATTAGAAAAAGCTTCCGGCATTTCCGAATAATCTTTTTCTGGAACACCGTTTTTTTGAGAACGCTCTGCATCCAGTTGGCAAACATATTCAAATACACAATCAAAAATATCTCTCTTGTTTTTATAATGCTTATATAATGCGCCCTTTGTTATTCCTAATTCTCCTGCAATCTGGCTGACAGATACCGCCTCGTATCCATTAACAGCAAATAACCGTAAAGCTGCCACTAATATTTTTTCCTTCGTATTCGTCATCATAACCTCCAATTAGTAAACGATTGTTCACTTATATAGTATAGTGAACAATCGTTTACTTGTCAAGTGATTAAATTTTGTTTTATGGCCACGACACCGTTTTGCAGAACGGCTTCTGAATAAGCTGAAAGAAAAAATAGATATTTTATGATATTGGAATTTAAAAAGAATCCTCTTAACGCACAAAAAATAGAGCCGCCGTTTCAGCGGCAGCTCTATTTTTACTGTAATTTATTGAAAACTCTTAATCCAGGTAATCAGAGAATCATGATATACATTGTCCGTAACATCTTTTCGCATCTGATCGGTAACCGGACCGCGTTTTTCCATAATAGCAATAATCGCCTCCTGCAACCCTGCAATTTTTCCTTTTTCAAATTCTTCGGAAGATTCGGCTGACACAGCGGATACTTCCTCTTTTTCTTTCTCTTCAGAAACCACAGGTTTTGTATCAGATGCGGGAACCGGTTTGTCCGTTTCTGCTGTATCGGCAACAGAAGATACCTCGTCCACAGGCGCAGCCGTATTCTTTACGGCATCCTGGGCATGAAATTCCACAGGTTTCCGCTCAGACAATGCATCCGCAGTCTGCTCTGTCACAGGCAGCCAGATTTCTCCGGAATTTGCTCCTACGTTGACGCAAATCGTTCCGTTTTCCACACGAACCTTCTGCCCGGAAAGGGCCCCCACATATTCAGCGGCACTTCCTGCAGGTACTGTCATCACAAAATCGCTGTCGTCGTTATTCACGGTAACAACTACGCTTTCCCCTTCAAAATTACGGGAAAACGCATACTGGCGGTTCCTGAGCATCAGCTCCCTGTAATCGCCGTAAGCCAATGCTTTTGACTGCTGTCTGGCGCGTCCGAGGGCGGCAATCAATGCCGTATAAGAATTTTCTGTCAAAGCATTTTTGTAATCTTCTATATTGAGCGCCGGTCTGAGGGAATCATCCGAAAACCTTTCCTTTCTGCCTTCGATGCCGAACTCCGAACCATAATACAGGGACGGAATTCCCGGCAATGTATACAGCAGGATATGTACCGGCACAAAATGCGCTTTGTTCGTAAGCTTTGTATAAATACGTTCCACATCGTGATTATCCACAAAGTTATAAAGCTGGAATCCATTGGCGTTGCTGCCGCCCATTTCGTACAGACGCTTTACGGTGTGGGCGATCTCAAAGAAGTTGTGGTCATTGTTGCCGGAGTACAGCGCTTTATGCAGCTGATAATTCGTAACGGAATGGAGTGTCCCTTCATTTACCCAGCGGGAATAATCTCCATGAATGACCTCGCCCATGAGCCAGAAGTCCGGTTTCACCTCGTTTGCAACCTGCCGCAACGCCTTCATGAAATCAAAATCAAGCACATCTGCCGCATCCAGGCGAATGCCGTCAACGTCAAATTCCCTTACCCAAAAACGAATGACATCGCAGATATAATCCTTTACGGCAGGATTCTTCTGATTGAGTTTCACCAGCAGATTGTACCCTCCCCAGTTTTCATAGCAAAAACCGTCGTTGTACTCATTGTTTCCGCCGAAATTCACGTTGCAGTACCAGTCCCTGTAGGGAGAGCTCTCACGTTTTTCCTGAATGTCTTTAAACGCAAAGAAATCCCGGCCCGTGTGATTAAATACGCCGTCAAAAATTACCCGGATATTTTTTGCATGGCATTCTGCTACAAAATTCTTTAAATCCTGATTGTCTCCCAGACGGCTGTCGAGTTTTTTATAGTCTGTCGTCTCATAGCCGTGTCCTACAGACTCAAACAACGGCCCGATATAAATCGCATTACAGCCAATGCTTTTGATATGGTCAATCCAGGGCAGCAGTGTATTTAACCGATGCTCCGGCGCTCCATACGTATTCTCTTTCGGCGCTCCTGTTAATCCCAAAGGATAAATGTGATAAAAAATAGATTCGTCGTACCAAGCCATATTTATGTCCTCCTAAAATTTATTTTTTTATTCTGTTTGATCTACCCTCTCAAAAACATACTCTGTCTCTGTAGACAACTCACCCCGAAACACATACCCCAGCCTGCGATATTTTTGTATATCAGCAGGTCTCTTTACATTCTCCTCCGCCATAAACCTTACCATATCTCCCCTGGCCATTTTGGCATACGTTCCTTTTGTAACAAGCTTATCCCCCGACTTTTCACAAAAAACAACAGTAATATACCTGTCCTTCTCTGTCAGATATTTTTCAATGCATTTGGAATATTCCTTAGAAGCAAGGTTTATGATGATTCTGTCATCATCCAAAACGGCATCGTATAATCTTCTTCCCCACAATTCATAGAGATTCTTATACCCATGCACAGCGGCCTTCGCCTGCATTTCAAGCCGGTAGGGCGTTACGCCGTCCATTGGTTTCAGCACGCCGTAAAATGCAGATAATATCCGCAAATGTTCCTGCACATAAGCATACTGCCCCCTCTCAAAGACTGCAGGCGCCATATATTGATAGGCAATTCCTTCGTAGGAAAGCACGGCAGGTGTCAATTTGTTTTTCAAATCCATATCCTGGATTCGTTCCAGATTCTGCAAAACAATTTTGTCGTTGCATTTCCAGAGGCTTTTCAATTCCTCTTCGGACTTTGTCTTCAGCCAGCTTAAAATCTCCGCCGCCTGATCGATAAACTCCGGCAGACCTTCCGGCTCTAAACTGTCTGTATCCACTCGCATTTTTTTCGCCGGTGACAATATGATTTTCATTCCAGCTCACCCAGCATCTTCTCCGGATCGTCGGCAGCTTTCACCTTGTCATTGGCTTTCAGGATCATCCCCTGCTCGTCAATTAAGTACGTAGTCCGCACTACGCCCATGGATACCTTGCCGTAATTCTTTTTTTCCTTCCAGACGTCATAAGCCTCAATGACTTTCCGCTCCGGATCTGCCAGAAGTGTAAATGCCAGACCGTATTTCTCTTCAAACTTTTTATGAGATGCAACGGTATCCTTGCTGACGCCCAGAACAACCGCTCCTTTTTCCTGAAACTGGGGATAGCGTTCGGAAAAGCCGCAGGCCTGTTTGGTACACCCCGGCGTATTATCCCTTGGATAAAAGTATAAAATCACTTTTTTCCCAAGGTAGTCCGAGAGCTTATGCATGGTTCCATTCTGATCCGGCAATTCAAAATCCGGCGCTTTTATTCCTGTTTCTAACATATGTTCTCTCTCCTTTCCGATCATTTTGCATCCTGTACGTTTCAGAAATTTTATTGTTCTGCAAACCTGATTATAGCACAAAAACGCAAATTGTTCTTATCGGATCACTGATTTTTTACTTATCTTTCCTGCGCTCTTCATTTTGGAAAGCAATCTTTTACGCTGTGCCTTTTTCATCTTAGAAGCCTTCACCGTTACTTTAACGGCAGTTCCTTTGAAAGACTGTTTTCCAATGGAAGGCGCCGTTTTTCCCTGCAAGGTAACGGATTTTAACTTTTTACATTGAAAGAAGGCTTTCTTTCCGATTGTTTTCACATTCGCGCCAAGGGTGACTGCATTCAGTTTCTTACATCCGAAAAACGCCTGACTGCCAATGTCTGTAACAGAATCTCCAATGACAACTTTCTTTATATTTTTTGCATTTCTAAATGCATTGCCGCCGATCGCGGTCACTCTGCAGGATACACCGTTTACCGGTATCTCTGCAGGAATTTTTACAATTTTTGTGTCTTTTCCTTTGACCAGTGTGACTTCTCTTTTTCCTGCATCGGTCACAACATAGACACCGGCTGCATCTGCGGCCTGATCGCCATTTGCCAATTTGGGACTTGTCTTTTCATTCTCAGCCTTCTTCCTGGCCTCTAAAAGAGCGGTTCTTGCAGTGTCCAACGTATGGATTAACTGCCATAATTCCTCATCATTCGCATCATCGGAAAAGGCCGCTGCGGCAATATATGCTTTCATAAACGCTGTCCATGCCGTTCCCAGATTCGTCTCGTTCGCCTTGTAGTCCGGCTCCGCCTCCCGGCAGGCAAGCTGCAGCTCCTCTTTTAAAGCATCTGTGCTTTTCCGCTCCAGCGCTGCTTTTGCGGTCTGAAATGCCTTAACCGTTTCATACATCTGACGGTAGCCGGCGCTCTTATCCGTAAGCTCTGCTTTATGCTCCTCATAGAAACGTGTAAACTCTTCTATGGTTTCTTTCGTGTACAGCCCCGGTTTCTGCATCACATCCTTTACTTCCCTGTATTCTTGCTGCAGATCCGCATAAACGGAGGCATATACAATTTCGGTTTTTGTGTGGAAGGAATCCTTTTTACAGGTATAAACCACCTCGCCGTTTTCGGTTTCCGTTACTTCTCTGGTAATGGTTCCTTCATCCCAGTCATGGCACCCAATTGCCGGAATCACGGTTCCCTCTTCTTCCAGATACACACCGCAGTCAGGATTTGCACAGTAGAGATCCCCTGTATAGCCTTCGGTAAAACAGCCTGCTGCAACGGCTCCCTTTCGCACGGTCTGCGTATGGCTGCAAGCACCGTCTGACACTTTAAAATTATAAACTGCTCCGCCAACGGCAACGCTTGCCGTACCTGTCTGTTTTGGAGTAATGGTGATTCTATAGGTATGTTGTGCAAGTTTCGTCTGATTGGCCGTTCCATTCACCGGATAAAGCACGATCACATGTCCCTGATATATATACGAAATTAAATATCTGCCGCCTGAGCTGATATTCGTAACAACCTTGTATCCCGGAATCACATCATCCCTTGAAATGGATTCCTGTTTCTCTAAAAACGTCAGCTTATCGCTGAGTCTTTCACTTGCCGTATAGGTTTTGGCCGCATCAAAAACCATACCGCCTCCCGCGTTGAAAAGCACTGTCCTTGTTCCGTTCGTAACTTTAAATGTATCCGAATCCGTATGTTTCGTCACGGTCATATTCACCGGACTGCTTTGAAAATATTCTGCCGCCCCGTTGACCGTCAAATACACTTTTGTATGATCATTGTAAATCTGCCATTGATTCCCTGCTGCAGTGAATGTAAATTCTGCTTCGGAAAGTTCCCCTTCACTTTCTGTTTCAGTCGAAAACGCATCTATGGAATCATTGATATCCGCTATATGGTCAAATAACAATGCTGTATCGCCATTGGGTTTTGATTCTGCTATTACTGCTTCTCCCAACACATTTTCATGTTCTGCTTTCCCATGCGGAATTTCATAAGTGTCGCCAAGGGACAGATGTATCGAATTATCTGCGACATGGATTCGATACTGAACACCGTCAATCACTGCTTCCGTATAGCCTCTGTCCGCAATCCCTGTAATGGAAATACCGTTTTCATCGACGGAAATTTCTGCTATTTTTTCGTCTGCTGCTTTCGTAATGCCGGAAAAATTTTCCCTGGGATAATTTCTCGTATAAGTTTCCCCTTTTACAATCGCAACATCAACGGAAACGCCTTCGATGAATTCATCCGGCACAATCTCATCGATCGCAAACTTGTCAAAATACATATAAACAGCGCTGTTTACTTCCCACAAAATACCTATGGAACCATCTTGCAGTTCCGTCAGACAAGAATAGGCAAAGGAAGTATCGCTTGTTCTCGCAGGCATGGAAAATGTGTGAACAAGCTCCATGGAATGCGCTTCATCTTCATTGATCAGCAATGTAAAAATCTTTCCGTCTTTCCGGGCACCTCCGGTAGGACAGGCAAGCAAAACAGCCTGCTTTCCGTTAATCTTTTTGGAGTAGGTGATGGCAGAAAGATTGCATTTTGAGTAAATACTGACGTCAGGCACCTCCACCGGAGCACTAAACTCATAATCTCCCTGTTCGTTCCTTACTGCATCTGCATAGCACAGTATTTTTGAATCATCGTTATCCACGCCTTGCTTATTCACTCTTGTATTCCGCAAAAACATTCGGAGTGTACCATCCGAAAGCTCTACAATCTCATTTTCTGATGTCTGAAATCCGCCATTATTCTTGCCCGGCACATCATTGCTGCGCTTCCATGTCTCGCCGTTGTCGTCAGACCAGATCAGACTGGCATTTTCTTCTCCATCCTGACTGTTATAAAATCCCATTACAATGGTGCCGTCGCTTGTAGTAATACCCCGACCGGGAGAAACGAGAATCGCATTTTCATTCTCCCGACGCTTTACCTGGTCATTGATATTCCTCGGGGCCTCCCACGTCCGTCCATGGTCTTTGGAGGCAATCATCCAGATATATCCGATCCGATACACATGAAACATGGAATTTTCATAAAAACAGTTTTGCTGAATATCCACATCATTTGTCCCGCCATTGTTATCCACAATCTGTTTCTGCGTCAGATTATTTTGGTACTCTCCGTTCTCATCTACGCTGTAAATATTATACCATCTGTCTACCGCGTAATCCTCTGCCTCGCCGGTATCCCTGCGCCGGATTCTGGCATAACCTTCATCATCAAAATCATCCACATAGTATGGATATGCCTCAACATTTTCTTCTGTATCTGTCGGCTCTATATCCACATTCCCATAGTCCTTTGTCAAAGCAAGATATCGTCTGCCGTTTACGGTTACATATCCGGTGCCTGTGGATATATTTTTAAACAACGTCGTGCAGTTCGTCGGATTTACGTCTACAAAAATATAAACCGTTCCGTCCGGTCCTTCTACAATACCGGGATCTATAATTGTAGTGGCTTTTGAATTGCTAGGATTCGCAGCCGGAGTTCCGACAAATCCGTCGCTGTCCGGAAAATACAGCGGAAAGCTGTAATTCCAGGTCGCCCCTCCGTCACTGGACACAGAAGCAATCGTATCCAAACCGCCTCCGTCTTTTACCGTTGTCCACCTTGCATCCGCAACCGATAAAAGATCCCCGTTTTCCAATGTAATCAGACACGGAATACGAAACCGGTCACTTCCTGCCGTACCATTTGCAAAGGGTTCCTCCTGTGTAATCGTACCTTCACTGGCAGGAACACTGCCTGCCTTAAATAGTTCCGGCTTTCTGCCTGCTGTTTCGAAAATCTCCGCCGCCATAGCAGGAACCGGTGAAAGGGCAGGAATCATTGTAACTGCCATCGCCGCTGATAACGCTATGCCAAGTCCCCGTCTCCATAACCGTTTTATATCATTGAACCTCATAGTACCCCCTTGTCTGTTTCTATATGTCTGCTTGTTTCCATAAAAAAATATGTCTAAATTATACGTCACATCCGTTTTCTTTTCAATCGTTTTCCCGGATTTGGCCTATTGTCCTACCACCTTCGCATCGCTGCTGACACCTTCTGCTCCTCTGCTTTTTGTCACAACAATCTTTTTCTCGATCTGCTCCTTTAATTCCGTAACATGGGAAATGATTCCTACCAGGCGGCTGCCCTCTGTCAGCTGCGTCAAAGCCCGGATTGCCTGGCTTAAAGATTCCTCATCCAGAGAACCGAATCCTTCATCCACAAACATGGAATCCAGCCGGATTCCCCCGGCATTGGACTGGATTTCATCTGACAGGCCCAATGCAAGGGATAAAGACGCCTGAAAGGATTCTCCGCCGGACAATGTTTTCACGCTGCGCTCCGTTGCATTGTAATGATCAATCACGCAAAGCTCCAGTCCTGCTTTTTCTTTTTTGCCGGTATGCTCTTCTCTGGCTCGTTTTAGTTCGTATTGTCCGCCGCTCATGGTCATCAGACGCAGATTTGCCCTCCGTATGATCCGGTCAAAATAGGTCATCTGAATATACGTTTCAAATTCTATTTTCTGTTTGCCGCCAAGCATGCCGTTTGCCGTATCGGAAAGAGCTTTCATCCATTTGTAGGTTCCCTCTACCTCCGCGATTTCTTTCTGCTTTGTTTTGATCTGGCCGAAAATCCTGTGATTTGTCTGAAATGCCATATATTTCTGATCTTTCTTCTTTGTCAGAGTTTCTTTTTCCTGCCGGCACTGCAATTTCCGCCCAAGGATCTCCTCTTCGGAAAGCATTCCTGCCTCACCGGCCCCTGAAATCTGATTTTTTAAAGTCTCAATTGCGGCAGTCAGGCGTTCTTTTATGGTCTGGCAGTTCTTATATTCCTGCTCCGCTTTTGCAAAAGCATCTTCCCTCTCTTTTTTCTGTCTGCCTAAAAGCCGTATCTGCTCCTGCACTTCTTCTTTCTTCTCTGATTTCAGCCGGCCTTTCAACTCTTCGATCTTCTCGTTTCTGCTGTTTTGTTTTTCTTCTTTCCTTGTAATCGATATCTCGGTTTGTCTAAGAGATTCCTCCAACTGCCTCTGCTGTTCCTGTTTCTTTGGTATTTCCTGTTCCAGGCGTTTTTTCTCCTGTAACTCTTTTTGGTTGACCTCAAGGGCTTTCTCCAGGGCGCCGATTTCTCTTTGCAGTGTTTTTTCGATTTCGTCAGCCAGGGCATCCCATTCTTCTTCATTCAGCTCAGAAACAGACCGATTCTTTTCTCTGAAATCTGCCCCATAGGATAAAAGCATTTGCCAGAGCCTCTCTGCTTTTTCCATGCGCTTTCCCCTGGTTCCTTCCAGACTCTTTTCCAGTTCATGGAGCGTTTTTGTATTTCGTTCCCTCAGGTTTTCTTTTTTAAGCTTTTCTTCCTCCAGGCGTTTTTTCTTTTCGATTTGTTCCAGCAGAGAATCTTCATATACCTTCAGTTTTTCTCCTGCTGCAATCACACTGCAAAGCAATGCAGATAATTCCGGCGTCAGATCATCCTCCTTTGACTCCGATTTCAGAATTCCTTCTGCTTTCTTTAAAAGATCTGCTGCTTTTTTCATCGTTTCTGCAATCTTCTCTTTTAAAATCTTCTCCTGTCCTTTAAAGTCTGCTCTTCTCTGCCGGCTTTCTGCTATGTCGCTTTCTAAAGTCTGCTTTTCTTTTTCCTGTGCTTTCGCCTCCTGCATAAGCTGATCCAGACGCGTTTTCCTCTGATTGGCCTGTGTTAGTCTGTTGCTGCATTCCTGCTGCTTTTGTACCAGATAAGCCTCGATCTCTGCCGTTTTTTTCTCCACGGTATCTGGCAGCTGCAGATTGTCTGTCTCTGTCTGCCACTGTTTTCTTTTTTCTGCCAGCCGTCCTTCCGCCGCCGCAGCCTCCTGTTCTGCTTTTCGGAAATCGTTTTCCAGTTCTTTTTGTACAGTCTCTTTTTCTTTGATCTGTTCGTTTAGTTCTTTCCTTCGTTTTCTCTGCTGCTCTGCCTTTTGGATTTCCTGACGAATCTGCTGTTCTTTTTCCTCTAACTGCATCTTTTTCTCTGCAATGTCTTTGGAAAGCGCCTCCTCCCGGCATCCCTGCCGGATGCACTCTGTTTCACCGAAAAGCGTTTTGGCCCGCGTCGTAATGTTCTGTTTCAGCGTTTCTGTTTGTTCCTGCAAACGTCCTGCTGCCGCACTTAAATTCTGTGCCTGTTCCTGTATTTTTTCCAGTTCCTTTTTTTCTTGATCCAGTTCTTCTTTTTCCGGCACCGTCTCCGGAATCTCCGCCGGCCGGGGATGATGTTTTGAGCCGCAGACCGGACATGCCGCGCCTTCTTTTAACGTCTTTGCCAAAATCCCTGCCTGGGCATTTAAGAAAAGCCTCTCCTTCCCGGAATACACCGTTTCTGCCTGCTGCTTTTTCAAAAGCGCCTCTTCATAATCCTTTTGCGTCTGCCACAGATGTTTCTGCTTTTCTTTCAAATCCTCTAAATCCGCATCCAATTCTTTAAAAGCAGCCTTGCGCTCTGACAATTCTTTTTGTTTCTGATCCAGCTGCAGCATCAGGGTATCTATAGCGGAAAGTTCTTTTTCTTCTTTTTGCAAAAGAGCAAGCTCTGCCGCTTTTTCTGCTGTCTGTTTTTCCATATCCGCCCTGTCTGCCTGGCGCTTTGCGTTTTCTTTTTCTAATTTTTCCAGATCTTTGGAAAGTTTCTTAAAATTGCAAAGACTCTCTTTTGCCGCCTTTTCTGCATGGCTGCACGCTACCGCCTCTTCCCCTGCATTCTGCAGTTCTTTCTGCTCCCTTGTACGCTCCTCTTCTGTTTCTTGCAGCAGCAATTCTTTTGTCTTCAGTTCTTGTTGTCTGCGTTCTTCCTGTTCTATCTTTTCTTCTAACGTCTTTTGATCTTCTGCCTCACGTTCCAGACTTTTCTGTATGTCCTGCCGCTCTGCCTGAAGGTTTTTCAGTTCTGCAAGGGCCGCCTCTCCTCCTTCCAAAGCGGCAATTTCTTCCTGGCATCTTTCCAGCGCTTTCTTTAAACTGTCCCGTGTTTCCTCGGTTTCTACGATACGTTTTTCTGTGCTTTCCTGAATCGCAATTTCCTGCCTGAGACTTTCTCTTTGCTGCTGCAGACTGACGCTTTTCTGCTCCCCTTGTTCTCTTTGTTCTTTCAGACGTTTCTGCTCTTCTTCCGCCGATGCAAGGCTTTCTGATTTTTTCCGATCTGCCTGTAACGCAGCTTCTACACGCTGCCTGTTTTCTCTTAACGTCTGGCTGCACTGTTTTTCCTGCCTGATCTCCTCTTCTTCTTTTGCTTTTTCTTCCTGCTCTTTCCTAAGCTGATCAAATACTTCCAGATTGTTTTGCAGCTCCTCAATCTGTTTTGTAATCGACTCGCAGGTTTTGGCCTGTTCCTTTGCTTTCTCAAAGCTTTCTTTGGCCTGCTTTAATTTCGGCTCCTGTTCCTGTAACAAGTCCTGGTTTTCGTTCAGTTTTTCTTTTTGCTCTTTGATTTTCTGAATGGTTCCGATCAGCTGATCTTCCTTCTGAATCTGCTTTTCCTTTTCCTGAATTTCTCTTTCCAGTTCTTTTAAAATTTCTTCATCTTCCCGGCAAAGTTCTTCTAAAAGCTCCATGCCGTCTCCGATTCTGCCGTCGAATTTTTCTTTTCCCAGTTCCTTTAATTTGGCGGAAACCGGTGTATCCTCTTCGCAGATGATGCCGTCCATATGTTGATTCATACTGCGTTTCAGCTCTTCATAGCTCTTCCACTGCTCTTTTACTGCCGCTTTTAATTTTTCCTGTATCTCCTGATATCCGCCGGTATTAAATATCTGCCGGAAAATGCCGCTGCGTTCCTCCGTACCAGCCAGAAGAAGTTTCTGAAAATCTCCCTGGGCAATCATGGCGATCTGGGCAAACTGCTTACGGTCCAAACCGATGAGATCGGTAACAGCCTTGGTCACTTCCTTGGATTTTGTAACAGGCTCTCTTTCATCCGGAAACATAAGAACGGCGTCTGATTTCTGCATCGTGTAGCCGTCGCCCCTTTCCTTGGGACGCCGGTATTCCGGATTTCGCTTTACGGTATACCGCTTGCCGGAATAGTCAAACAAAAATTCCACATAGGTGGGAATGTTGTCTTTTGCATATTTGCTGCGAAACATATCTGCTTTCCGCACCTCGCCGCTGGCCTCTCCATACAGAGCATAGGCAACCGCATCGAAAATCGTCGTTTTTCCGGCCCCGGTATCTCCGGTGATCAGATATAAGCCCTGTCCTCCCAGCCGTTCAAAATCAATTTCTGTTTTTCCGGCGTAAGGCCCAAATGCGCTTATGATCAGTTTGATCGGTTTCATATTATCCCTCCTGTATTTCTTCCAGCAAATGCTCCATATATGCCCTCTGCTCCGGACTCATAGGCTGATTATTCTGCATCTCGTAAAATTCTTCAAATAATTCCAGTTTGGATTTCTGCTCCACCTCTCCCGACATTTCAATAATCCGGTCCTGCCTTGTCCTGCTGTTGTCATACTCCAGACGCATCAGATTCGGATAAATAATGCGCAGTTTCTGCAGACCATCGGGAATATCTTCTTCATCCGTCAGTATGACTTTCACATAATCTTCCTTGTTCATATCCTGGTAAAAGGTTTTTGCCGTTACTTCCAGATAAGTTCCCTTCAGAATTTTCATATCCAGCAGCGGCTTAAGCGGCACGGTATAAAGTTCGGTCCGGCCTTTTTCTTTTAACTCCACTATGGTAACTGACTTGTTTTGATCCGCCTCTGAAAAAGAATATTTCAAAGGCGTTCCGCAGTAGCGTACCGTCTCTCTTCCAATCCACTGGGGACTGTGGATATGTCCCAATGCCACATAGTCAAAGGCCTCAAAAACTTCCGCATCCACATTGTCTAAGCCCCCGACGATAACTTCCTCGGATTCACACCGCCCTGCCCCTGTGACAAACTGATGCGCCGCCAGAATATTTCGCTTTTCCCTGTCAATCTCCATACGGTCTACGACCAGCTCTACGGCATCCTGATAGCTTTCCGGCAGTTTTTCTCCCAGTTCTTCATCCAGCGCATGACGTACAGACGCCGGCTTGACAAAGGGAAGGAGATAGACAAAAAGCTCTCCGTATGCGTCCGTCAACGGAATTTTGGATACGCATCCGTCATAAACGGGAGATACATATACGCCTCTGCCTTTCATAAGCTGCGCACCAAATGCAATCCGCTCCGGAGAATCGTGATTTCCGCTGATGAGAAATACCTGCTTATTTTGATCGGCAAGCGCTGTCAGGAAATGGTCAAATACCTGCACCGCCTCTGCAGAAGGAATGGGTTTGTCATAAATGTCTCCTGCTATGATAACGGCGTCTGCATGTTCACTCTCTGCAATGGAAAGAATCTGTTTTAATATGTATTTCTGGTCCTCAATCATGGAAAATTCATTGACGCGTTTCCCGATATGAAGGTCTGAAATGTGAAGAAATTTCATGGCGGCTCCTTTGTAAGTGTTCTTTTTATTTTTCAGTATAGTATAGAAGCAAAAAAGCTGTCAAACAATATCAACATCCTCTGTCTGCCGAAAAAGTCCGAATAAACTTCTCCCCCTCATAAATCCGCACCGGATTTCCTCTGACAATGCGGTTATGCTCTCTCCATGCCGCATGTGTCTGTTTTTCCTTCTCCGCCTGCTGCAAATCATAGAGCTTTTTCTGCAGCTTATCCATTGCCCTGCGCCTATTCTGATATTGACTTCGTTCCTCTGTGGACTGTGCCGCAATTCCTGTGGGAATATGTATGATGCGCACCCCGGTTTCTACTTTATTGACGTTCTGCCCTCCATTTCCTCCGCAGTGAAATGTTTCCATGCGATAGTCCCGGTCTGACGCAATTTTATTCTGTTGGGGAATAATACTGACATCTACGTACCAGTTTTTTCTTTTGTGATTTCTGCGGAAGGGACTCTTGCATATCCACAATACCGTTCCCTCCAAACCGCTCAAATCCTGTTCTGTCTGAAAACAAATCGAGTCAAAGCATCCTCTCTCACACCCTCTTTTCCCGGACAACATTTCTATATCTCCATATTCTTTTTTTAATGCCTCAAATAATTTTGCAACTGCCAGCTGACACTCCGCCGGTCCCTGCCCGGCGCTGATTTGTATCATCATAATACTTTCTCTCCTATTCTCTGTTTCCTGCTTTAAAATTATAAACCGGTCTGCATACTTCTGTTACTGCAACGGTATCCTTCAGTCTTTCTGCAATTTCTGTTATGGAGCGATAAGCAAAGGGCGCTTCGTCTAAGGTGCCTGCACCTACGCTGCTGCTGTAAATTCCTTTCATTTCTTTTTTAAATTCGGATACCGTATATTGCTTTTTCACATCTTCCCGCTTCATTCTCCTTCCGGAACCGTGAGGCGCTGAATCATTCCAGTCCTCGCTGCCCTTTCCGATGCCTAAAATAATTCCTTCTTTCATATTGGCCGGAATAATGACTCTTTCTCCTTTTCGTGCCGAAACAGAACCTTTGTGAAGTATTCCAAAATCATCTACATAATTATGCGCCGCGGAAAACTGATCCAGCGCCTTCCACTTCATCCCTTTTAAAATTTCCCGGACAATGATCTGTCTGTTCCATTCTGCATAGTTTTGAAGTATCTGCACATCTTCCAGATAGGCTTCTCTATTGCCGTTTTCCAGATAACTCATATAATAAGGGATTTCCCTGCCCTGCTCTTTCAGACAGCGGTTTGCCAGTTTTGTATAATAATCTGCCGCTTCCTCTCCCAAATGCCTGCTGCCGGTATGCACCACAAGATACAAGCTGCCATCGGCTCCCTGGTCAAGCTCTATGAAATGGTTGCCGCCGCCCAGTGTACCGAGACTTCTTTTTGCTTTTTCTTTATTAATATGTCTGCTGCAGCGCAGTCCTTCCCAGGAAAATTCCTCTGCCATATAGTGAGGTCCTTTTCGTATTGCAAATCCTGACGGTATGCGCTCTCGAATTACTTTATCCAGTTTTTGAAACTCGGTATGATCTTTATTTATCTTCACACAGGTCATCCCACAGCCGATATCTGCTCCCAAAAGTTGCGGAATTACTTTATCCGTCAGTGTCATAGAAAGTCCGATGGGGCCAACCTTGCCGGGATGAATGTCCGGCATCAGACGTATCCTGCTCCCCTTTGCCGCCTCCTGGTCACAGATCATTTTCACCTGTGCTTTTGCATAGTCTTCGGCATCATCTGTAAATATTTTTGCATCTGCATAATTTCCTTTTATTATTTCCATATCTGTTTGATCTCCTTAAAAATGGGTACAAAAAAAGCGCCCAAAGGCGCTGTTTGCAAATCCTCTTCCTGTCTGTCATACCACGTCAGAAAACCGTCTGTACCATTTCCCGTTAACGGATATTAAAATAAGCTATAATCAGTGAGGACTGTTGTACCTTTGATTGTCTGTGTCTTTGTTCTGTTCGTGATTTTCTTATTCTTCTGCATGGTAAGTCCTCCTTTTCGATCTATTTTTATTTTAACGGGTACATAATATCATATACGCTTGAGGATTGCAAGGAGTTTTTGCGTGATGATCCTCATTGATATTCTATCTCAAAATAATCCATAATTTTTTTCATGTTATCCTGCATAAGTAAACAGGTATCTCTTAAATACCCTTTTTCTCCGCCCGTCTGCCATTCTTTCAGTCCTCTGTAATAATATCCTTTGTATTGATCTGTAATGATGAACGGAACAATATCATTACGAAGACATTCTTTGAACAGGATAAGACGTCCAGTCCGTCCGTTTCCGTCATAAAACGGATGTATTTTTTCATATTGCGCATGAAAATCTAAAATATCGTCTAGTGTATGTGCTCCTTTTTTGTTGTATTCCAATAACAGCCGTTTGATTTCTGATGAAACCTTTTCTGGCAGGGCTGTTTTCATATCACCGACAAAGTTTGGAACTTTTTTGTAATTTCCTATGACAGCTTCTTTTGATTGCGAACTGAACGTTCCTGTTTTGAGTTGCTTGTGCAGTGTTTTGATCAGCTTCTCTGACAGCGGATCTTTGTAATGATCGAGAATTATATCAAAACATCTGAAATGGTTCACTGTTTCAAAAATATCATCAATTTTTGTCGGTTCTATTCCGACTGTTTTTGTTTCAAAAATGTATCGTGTCTGCTCATGTGAAAGCTGGCTGCCTTCTATATGATTTGAGTTGTATGCAAAGTCAACCTGAATCTTATGATAAATACCTCCTGTCAGATTATGTGTTTTTTCGTCTAATAATGTATAGACTAAATTTCTTTTGGTCATTGATTCACACCTCTCTGCTTCCACATCTCCTTCGCCACATAATCCTTCGAAATCCCGTCGTCATCATACCACACATAGCCCGCATTTTCATCGGCAAATCCAACCCATTCATACTGGTCTTCTTTCACATCGGCTGTGGATTTTACTTCTTCATCCAGAATTGCAAGGGGCAGCACATGATTCTTTTTCACAAAGAAAACCACTTCATCCAATGCAATTTCCACATAGTGATGCCCTTTTTCTAACACCCTGCTATCCCGTTCTTCCAGAGACTTCATCCGCACCATCAGCATCTCCTCCGGCAGATAAACATATCTTCCTGAGGCATTTTGTGTATAAACCGGTGCGATCATAATGCTCTCGCCGACCATAAGCTGATCTTCTACCAGAAATGCGTGGTCATCCTTTGGATAATCAAAGGAAACCGGGCGGAAATACATCTCATCCGAAAGAGCCGCTTTCATATATTCACTGTAAAGATACGGCAGTAATCCATAGCGGATACGGATGATATTCCGGAAGCTCTCCGTATTCTCAAACCGGTATACCTCCTGCATCCTTGTTCCGGCTGCCGCGTGGTTTCGCATAAGGGGTGTAAAAATAGCAAATTCCAGCCAGCGAAGCAACAGATCTTCTGTGGTATCGCTTCCGAAGCCGCCGATATCCGAGCCTGTATACAAAATACCGCACATATTCAGCGCGGGCATCTGCTGGATACTGAGCAGCAAATGACCCCACCAGGCTTCATTGTCTCCGGTCCAGATTCCCCCGTACCGGTGCATTCCGATATAAGACGAACGGGAAAACAGCAGAATCCTCTTATCCGGCTCTATTTTTTCAAAAGCCTCCGCCGCTGCTCTTGTCATATAAAATCCATAAAGATTATGTACCCTGTCATGACACAGCTTCACGCCGTCCATATTATGGAAAAAGCTTTTGTAATCAACAGGATTGTTACACAATCCCTCTACAATTCCCTGCATATGGAAAAATGCATTCAAATCCATATTGTCGTCCTGAATGGAAGCAATCTCTTCCAGAACCTTTTTCAAATTCTTCTCCGAATAAAAAATCGCCGGCTCATTCATGTCATTCCAGAATCCATCAATGCCCTGTTCCATCAGCACTTTATATTTTTCGCCGAACCACTCCCTTGCTTCCCTATTCAATACATCCGGAAAATGCACTTTTCCAGGCCAGACTGCAGCAACAAAATCTTCCCCGTTTTCGTCTTTACAGAAATAATTTTCCCGGACGCCTTCTTCATAAACCGGATAATCCGGTTCGATTTTTACGCCGGCATCAATGATGGGCACAAGATGAATCCCCTGTTCCTTCATATCCTTCACCAGTCCCCGAAAATCCGGAAAACGCTCTGTATCAATTGTAAAATCCTTATAGCTTTCCATATAATCAATATCCAGATATATGGCATCCAGCGGAATCCCCAGCCTGCGATGATGTTCGGCTACGCTTCGCACCTCCGCCTCACTGCCATAGCTCCACCGGGACTGCTGATATCCAAACGCCCATTTCGGCGGAATGTAGCTTCGCCCAATCAGTCCCCGGAATTCTTTGACAATGGCTTTTAAGCTTTCTCCTTCTATCGCATAAACCACACAGTCCTTTCCGGTATGGATTACAAGCCGATTCCGCTTCGTCTCTCCCACGTCAAAAACTACTTTTCCGGGATCATCCACAAAAATTCCAAAGGCCGTTTTCTCTTCTGCACGATATAATACCAGGAAATTGTGTGCTCCGTAGAGAGAATGTTTATTTTCGGTGTGAATCGGATCGTCGGCTGCATAGCTGATATAAGAGAATCCTCGTTTATTGATTCCCCGCACCTGCTCTCCCAATCCGTAAACCACATCCTGTTCCTTCATCTCGCAGGAAAACGTAAGCGTCTCTTCTTTTTCCGAAAACTCCATAAGCGCAATCGCTTCTGTGCTTTCTTTGATTTCTTTTATAACAGCGCCTGTTGTAACCGGCTGTCCGTATACGTATTTATAAATCATTGTTTTCTCCTCCTTATCCCCATAGCGGCGATTATCTTTATTTATAGCAAAAACGCACGAACTGTACCATACTATTTTCTGAGTAATGTAATATTTTTCAATAGTCCTCCCCTCCTTCGCAGAGAA
>CANODN010000010.1 GCA_947564765.1 uncultured Roseburia sp.
ATCCGAAGGAACGGGCAGAACTGGTGAAGAATATCGCAGCACTCCAGCGGGCACACTTCATCTTTACCGATTGCTATGACCAGATACTCATCTCCTGCCTGTACAATCTGTATATATTTGTTTGCTGTAATTTTTAACGTTTCAATAATTTGCAGATTTCTGTTAAAACTATGCCCTTTCTGATAACGAGCAATCCAACGGGTTGTCAGATAAGTTGCCGCTAAAACAAAAAGGAAAATCACAAATACACTGATCAGCTGCAGAAAATTAGACAAAGAAGAAGTCTGCACTGCCACTATATACATATTAGCCTACTACCTTTTTTACAGCTTCCAATACACGCTCTGCCTGGAAAGGCTTTACAATAAAATCCTTTGCTCCTGACTGAATCGCTTCAATAACCATTGCCTGCTGTCCCATTGCAGAACACATAATGATATTCGCAGAAGGATCCATTTCCTTAATCTTCTTCAAAGCCTGGATTCCATCCATTTCCGGCATGGTAATATCCATAAGAACAAGATCCGGTTTCGTCTCATTATACTTTTCAACTGCTTTCAGACCGTTTTCAGCTTCACCTGCGATATTATAACCGTTTTTTGTTAAAATATCTTTAATCATCATTCGCATAAATGCAGCATCATCACAAATCAAAATGTTTTTCGCCATTTTTTAATCTCCTATTCCTTTTATTTAATAATCTCTGTGATTCTAACACCAAAATTTTCTTCAATTACTACAACTTCGCCTTTTGCAACGTACTTACCATTGACCAGTACGTCAATCGGCTCACCTGCAATTTTATTCAATTCGATAATGGTACCCGGAACAAAATCCAGTATTTCCTGAATCGATTTGCTGGTTCTTCCCAATTCTACTGTTACTTCCAAAGGCACATCCATAATCAGATCAATATTCTCTGACTGCAATGCCGGACTGATGCCCGGTGAAAATGCCTGAAACTGTGCAGGCTGTACATTAACCGGCTGCGCCATCATTGGCTGCCCCATCATCGGTTGTGCCATCGGCTGTCCCATCATTGGCTGCCCCATCATCGGTTGTGCCATTGGCTGTCCCATCATCGGCTGCCCCATTGCCGGTGCACTCTGAGACGGATTCGCCTGCGCCGAAGCGCCTGCCGCCTGTGTATCTGCTGCGCCGGAAGCGATCGTCTCTGCTTCTTTTTCCATATTCGCTGAGATACTGGAATACATCTCTTTTGCAAAGGAGAAGGGATATAACTGCATAATCTGGCTGTCTACCAAATCTCCGATTTCCATTCTGAAACAAATCCGGACAAATTCTCCTGCCAGAAAACTGTCTATGGAACCTCCGTCCAATGCTTCTGTTAAATCTACAATATCCGCCTGCGGCGGGCTGATATCAATCATCTTGTTCAGCATAGATGACAGCGAGGTTGCTGCAGAACCCATCATCTGATTCATCGCTTCACTGATCGCACTTAAGTGCATCTCTCCGATCTCACCGTCTACATTGGTTCCATCTCCGCCCATCATCAGATCTGTGATCACTTTTACGTCATGCTCTTTTAATACCAGCACATTCGTACCGTCCAACCCCACTGTATAACCGATTCTGATAAATACACAAGGCCTCTCATAAGCCGCAACAATATCTTCCCATTTGGCAATAGATACAACCGGGGTTGATATATCGACTTTTTTGTTCACCAGCGAAGATAATGTTGTCGCCGCCGTTCCCATACTGATATTGGCAACTTCTCCAATGGCATCTTTTTCAACATCAGTAAGCAACTGTTCTCCAACATCAGAAACTCCCGGTTCATTTAACAAAGCATTAATTTCTTCCTGCGATAACATTCCGTCCATTGTCTTATTGCTCCTCTCCGATTACTGATGTGATTCTCACCGCATATTGATTGCCGGATGCACCCGGCAATGCGGTAAATTTACGCATACTACCTACATATATATCCAATTCTTTATCTACTTTTGAATCCAAACGGATGATATCTCCGGTCTGAAGATTGGTAAAATCCTGTACGGAAACCGTACTTTTTCCAAGATATGCCTTAATCGGAACCGGCGCTCTGGAAATCAGGCTTTGAATTGCCTCCGTATATTCCTCTTCGTTGTTCTTCTTGATCGTAGAATACCAGAACTTTGTATTCAATTTGTCCATAACAGGTTCTAATGTCATAAAAGGCAGACAGATATTCATCAGCCCTTCCACTTCTCCGATATGAATATCCAATGTTACAAGTGCAATCATTTCACTGGGAGAAATAAACTGTGCAAACTGCGAATTCGTCTCAATCCGCTCCAGTCGTGGATTCATATCAATCACATTGTGCCATGGTTCCGCCAGAAGTTCTACACATACAGTCAAAATCCGCTCAATGATCAAAAGCTCTATTTCCGAATATTCCCGGCTCTTATCCAAAGGCTGGCCGAGCCCGCCCAACATACGGTCTACCGACGCATAGCCGAGATTGGAAGCTATTTCCAGGATAATGCTGCCGCTTAAGGGTTCCATATCGACGACTCCAAGCAAAACCGGATTGGAAAGTGCATTTGAAAATTCAGAATAAGTAACTGCCTCGGAACTCATCACCTCAACCTGGACACTCTTTCTCAAATATACCGGAAGATTCGTCGACAACAGTCTCCCATAATGCTCAAATATAATTTCTAAGGTTCTTAAGTGCTCCTTGGAGAATTTGGAAGGTCTTGCAAAATCGTAATTCTTCACCTGCTTCTCCGGAGCGTCTTTCATTTCGTCTACATCGAGTTCACCATCGCTTAACGCCCGCAGCAAACTATCGATTTCACTCTGGGATAATACGTCACCCATGAAATTTCACCACCTGCCCTATGCGTTTTTACTGAGATGTAACTGTAGAAAATCCTACGCTGAAAATAAAATCAGAATTAAACAGCTGCTGCAAAGCTCCAAGAATCGCATCCTGCACACCCTGCTGATCCGAATTAAATTCCTCAAATGTATATTCGGAAATAACCCTGTTGATCTCACTTTTAATCAGGCTTTCTCTTTCTGTCAGTCCCTCTCCGTAAGTTTTATAGCCTTCATTTTCCGTATCCATGGAAACAGATACTGCAACAGTTGCATAATGCTTTTTTCCATCTGCGCTGTCTTTTAAATTAACCGTCATTGACTCTCCGCCATTTACATCATAAGTCGCAACCTGGTCAATCGGAACATTTGTGATATTCGATGTAACAGAACCGCTTTTCAATTCCAGATCAATCGCACTGCACACCTGCGTAATCAATTCATTTGCTTTTTTTGTCTCCGGCAGAATTGTAATTGTCAAAATAGCCGTTAAGATCAGGTTCACCAAAACCAATGCCAAAATAACAACTGTAATAAGATTCTTCTTCATTTTCCCGTTCCTTTCCGTTTTTAATAATCCGAACTGTAAGAATTATAAATCTTAACCTCTACCCGTCGGTTTCTTGCTCTTCCCTCCGGAGTTCCGTTATCTGCAACAGGAACATATTCGCCTCTTCCGGAAGACTTGATCATGCCCGGATTCAAATCCGTAATACTCCGGATATAATCTGCCACACTCAATGCACGATACATGGAAAGCACGTCATTGTTTTCGTATTTACTGTTTGATATCGGCACATTATCCGTATGACCTTCAATTTCAATAATATTGCCGTCATATACTGCAAGGATTGCTCCAATCTTGTCAATCAGCACGCGGGCATCCTCTTTTATCTCTGATTTTCCCGAATCAAAAAGCAATGCACCGTTCAAAGTCAGCGAAACATATTCCGCATTAAAATCCACCTCTACCAGATCCTGAACGCCATATGCCTTAGCCTGTTCACTGATCTCCTCTGCCATTTCCTCTGATTCTTTTAATGCCTCTTCCTGATATGCCTCTTTCAGTTCCTGTTCACTTTCTGTTTCGCTGTCGTTTTCTTCCCCTTCGGAATTAAACTGTTCAAAAAACATGCTGAAATCTTTTAACTGGCTGACTCCGGAGGAGATTAATTCTCCTTCTCCAACAGAAGAACCGCCGGCAGGCAGTACACTAAAACTGCTCTGTAAAGATGCAACTACCGCTTCAAACTTTGCCGCATCCACCGTTGACATGGAAAAGAGCAACACAAAGAAGCACAACAGCAGATTCATCAAATCACTAAATGTGGCCATCCATGCCGGTGAGCCTTTTGCTGCCTCTTCCTGCTTCTTTCTCGCCACTATTCCTCACCTCCAGCATCACCGATTTCATTTCTGACTGCCGGGGACAAGAAGGACTTCAGCTTCTCTTCGATTACTCTGGGATTTTCTCCTGCCTGAATCGACAAAAGGCCTTCTACCATAACTTCTTTTACAATAATTTCCAGATCATTATTTACTTTCATCTTAGATGCAATCGGTGTACAAAGCCAGTTTGCAATCAAAGAACCATATAAGGTTGTAAGCAAAGCAACTGCCATAGCAGGTCCGATCGCTGCGGCATCTTCCATATTGTTTAACATGTTTACCAGACCGATCAATGTTCCGATCATTCCCCATGCAGGACCTAATTCCGCCCATTTCTCCCAGAATCCGATTACTTTCTTATGCCGTTCTTCCAGACATGTCAGTTCTGTCTCCAGAATCCCCCGGACCAGTTCTGCATCGGTACCGTCAACAACCAGCATAATCCCTTTTTTCAAAAACGGATCTTCTATTTCACCGGAAGCCTCCTCCAAAGCCAGAAGTCCTTCCTTTCTGGCAACATTTGCCAGATTGATGATGTTGCTGATCACGGCTCCGGCATCCATGGCTTCTTCTTTAAACGCCAATGTAATGCTCTTAAAGCCTCCGATAAAATCCTTTAACTTATTCGATCCCAAAACTCCCGCTATAGATCCGCCGATTGTAATGATGACCGATGCTCTGTCTATGTACCCCGGAATACTTGCTCCGTTGGATACAATACCAAACACACACATGACCATTCCAAGAACCAGGCCCAATAAAGACGCTATATCCAATTCCTTCACCCACCTATTTTTTATTCATTTGCAAATGGTAATCAGCCGCAAAACCATTCTGTATTAGTTTACTAAATTTTTATGCAATTGTCCAGAAGCATATTGTATTTTTTTCAAACAGAAAAAAATATGTGCATAGCCCGGCACTGTATACCAGGCTATACGCATATTGTACCATATCATGTATAAAAATGGAACACTTAACCCATACATATACAATTTTCTTATCAATTTCTTATCGCTTCAGATTGATCAGCTCTTCCAGAAGCGTATCGGATGTTGTGATTACTCTGGAGTTAGACTGGAAGCCTCTCTGTGTGATAATCATCTGCGTGAATTCGGTTGACAAATCAACATTGGACATTTCCAGCTCGCCGGAGATCATGCTGCTGCCGTCAGCTGCAATTTCAACGCCGATTCCGTCAAAGTCACCGGAGTTCAGTGTTGTCGTATAACAGTTCTCTCCGACCTTTTCGAGACCGGAGGCATTGGCGAACTGTGCCACTGCAATCTGTCCTAACAGTTCGGTGTTGCCGTTGTCATAGGAACCGAAAATTCTTCCGTTGTTGTTGATGCTGATTCCGATCATTTTTCCTAATGCTCTTCCTGCACCCTCGCTGCCGTTGTTGATTCCGGGATCTGCACCCATTGTAGTCTTGCCGCCGTTGCTGGCCGCCGTACAGGTAGAAAAGTCAATCTCAATATCCTCAAAATTGCTTCCCAGCTGGGACATATTCAGCATAACGCTGTCAGATCCGGCTCCGCCTACATAAGAGAAGGTTCCGTTTTCTTCACTGAATTTCAATGTATAGTTGACGGTAGGCTTCGTATATTCATACTCACCTGTAACATCATTGTACACAAGCTTAGGATTTGTTGCACTGCCAAATGCATTCAGCTGCTCCTGCGTCATGCCAAACAATTCTGTCAAAGGCTTGAGGTCCGGATCTCCGGTGCTGGAATTTCTGTCCAGGGCATCCTGAGCCGAAGCAAAATATGTAAAGGGTTCTACGGAATAGCTGTTATTCTCCGGATCTAAGGTTACTGCCGCATATTCTGTCAGCTCCTGTGGCGGATCATCCATGGTAAATGTATCATATGCATAATAATAACCTGCCGGTTTTCCATCCGGCGTTCCATCCGGATAAAATGAAATATGATTGTCGGAACCTTTAAAGCTCTTCGTTTCCGTTCCGTTTTCTCCGAACACTTTGGAAAGCGCGGCTCCGTTGCCGCCGTTTAAATATTCGTCTAAGATCGAAACGTTATTGGAATCCAGGATATCCTTCAATTCAACCGTATATCGCTCTGCATCGGGGTCCACTACTTTTACGGCCAGTCTTGCCACGTAACGGTATCCCATCTTATCAAAGAAATTCAGGTTCATCATATGGCCTTCATCACTGGTTACACCGGTGTCGTTTTTATCCATAATACCGGCAACGGTTCCTTTTGTCGTTGCTTCTGCGGGAGAAGTCAGATTTTTCTCCTGCATGATACGCAGCGCCGATACGGTATCCTTCTTGATGTCTCCTGTTGTCGGATCTACCTGCCAGCCCATAACGGTATATCCGGTAGATGTCATAGCCAGATTGCCTGCCCCGTCTACATAAAAAGATCCCGCTCTGGTGAACAGATTCTGGCTTCCTGTATTTACAATAAAGAAGTTCGTGGTTACTTTGTCTGTCAGACGAATATCGAATCCATCTCCCGTCGTCTCCGCCGCACCGGAGGATGCAATGGTAATCTTCGTCGATCCGCTGGTAACACCAAGACCGATCTGTCTTGCATTGACACCGCCCTTTCCGGTAGCTGCATTGGCACCGGATGCATTGGATACTGTCTGGTACATAATTTCACTAAAGGTTGTTGCTGAAGATTTGAATGCTACGGTATTTACGTTTGCTACGTTGTTACCGATTACATCCATTTTTGTCTGATGTGTCTTAAGTCCTGACACAGCAGAAAACAATGATCTCATCATAATAAATGACCTCCCAAAATTCTGCGGTCTGTCTGCCCCTTCTGTCAGTCCGGGGTTTTGGCCTCCTTAAGGTCCGGCTACATAATGACAGCTCCGTCAATGTTTGTAAATATATTATCCTGTTGTTCTGTTTGATCCATTGCCGTTACTACCGTTCGGTTCGGAACGTTTACGATAAAGGCCAGGGAATCTATCATAACCAGAGAATCCCGGATTCCTTTTTCACTTGCTTTTGCAACGCCGCTTTCCAGTCTTTCATTCTGTTCCATCGTAAGACGGATATTTCTTTCCTCCAGTCTCATGGAAGCGTGCTTGGAAAACCGAAGCTCCGGCATCTCTTTCGACTGTTTCTCCCTGAGAATCTCTTCAAAAGAGATCTGCGGATTTTTTGCCGTTGCTGCACCGCCGGTCTTTTTTAGATATTCGCCTGTAACTTGTTCAATGGATGTAAACCGATTGGTGAGCTTATCCATGTCTCCACCTCTCTCATTTTCATTTAGCCATCTGCTAATTCCGAATCATCCTCTGAACCTGAATCTCCTCCGGAGGTTCCTGTAAGTTCTTTGATTCTCTTCTCTAATGCCTCTAATTTCTCCAGATCTTCTTTGCTGACAAATCCCTGCTGATATGAATTCATTGCATTATAAACTTCTCTGGCTTTTGCGACTGCATCTGCATCACCTGTTGTTGCACTTGCTGCAGGTGGAAGCTTTGCAATCATTGCCGAAAACAGATTTGCCATCTGGAACGCTTCATAATAAGCGCTGTCTGCTACTGTATCCAATGTATCAATCGAATAAATTCCATCCTCTACAGCCAGATAAATTTCTCCGCCTTCGTGCATGACATAATCTACTTTGCCGCTTATTGTGCCGACATCTGTGTTTAAAATAACATATTTGCCGACCAGACTGTTTGCCATACCCTGGCTTATGGTATCGGAAAGATTCTGTGTTGCCTCTAACTGCGAAAATGTCGCAAGCTGTGAAATATATTCCGTATTATCCATAGGCTCCAACGGGTCCTGATACTGCATCTGCGCCACCAAAAGCTGTAAAAACGCTTCTTTGTCAAGGCCTGCTGTTTTTTTACTGTCCAGCCCCTTCTTATTGGTTGACGAAGTCTCTGCACTGTTGTCTACTACTTTGCCGTTTTCCACCGGCACCGTCAATACTGCCATAAGTTACACCTCTTTCCCTGTTTCTTATTACTCCTACGCCGTCAGATCTACCTGGTTCCCGTTGTCCTTCATAATCTGCGCTGCCAGCCGCTCTTCCTCTGACATCAGTCCGGACAGACCGTCCAGTTCATTTAAGTTCAGATTTCTTCTGGTCCCTTTCTGGGATTTCTGCATCTGCTCTCTTGCCTGCTCTTCCTCTCTGGCATTTTCTTCCAGATTTTGTTCAAACTCATGGGTTCCAACTGTCACTTCAATTGCATCTACTTTGATGCCCTGCTGATTTAAGCTCTGCCGCAATTCCACAATCTGTACTTCCAGAGCTTCCTTGACTGCCGTATTCTGCGCTGTAATCTGCGCCCGAATGATACCTTCTCTTTCTGAAATATTCAGATAAAGCTTTCCAAGATTCTCCGGATTCAGCTGCATCTCCATGGAAGTTTCTGCCGCCGAAATCGTCACCCGGACATTTCTTGCGATCTGATCAATCAAATCAAATGCATCTACCTGGCTGGTATAAGGCTGCATGGTTTCTTCAGGAATGATAAATTCTTCTGTTCTTACAGACTGCTGCTCAGCAAAAATCGTACCAGTGTGTGTCACATCTGCTCCTTTGTCTTTGGAATGATCCATAAGACTTTGCTCTTCTTCGGAGGATGTTCCTGCTTCTTCTTTTACACCGACGTTCATTTCTTCTGCCGGCTTTGTCTCTTCCAAAGACTGCCCGGATTCTCTTGTAACCACCGGTTCTTCCTTCTCTGCCGTAACGGTCTCTGACTGTTCCTTTAACAGAGCTGCATCCATAGGATGCTCCTGTGATAATCTGTTGTCGTTCGCCGCAGCCGTCTGGTCTGTCTGCTCTTCTTCCATTCCTGCAGTAATTTCCACTTCGGGCATTTCCTGCTGCTTTGTCTGTTCCCATGCTTCACACAGCACATTCCATTCTTCCTTGGTTATGCCAAGCTCTGCACATAAAGCTTCTGTCGCTCCTGTCACCTGCTCCATGATGTTTTGAAATGCATCGCTGGAAAACAGTGTTCCGATGTCTTCTCCCGTCAGCTCCTGTACCAAAGCCGTCAGCTCCTGCAGATTTCTGACGTCTAAAATATTCATTCCAAGACGTTCCATTGCAGCGGAAATCTCTTCATCTGTCACACCCAGCTCTTCCTTTAGAATACCGCGGATTTCTTCTTCATAAGCCTGCAAAGCATCTGCCGCCTCTGACTGAATCTCTTCCGGTGATGACGTTTGTTGTACCGATACGTTTTTTGCCGGACTGGAATATGTATCATATGCCGTATTCGCCGTATTCGCTGCATCTCCATAAAACTGCACCTGTTTGGAATCCGCAGCTGCATTCATATTCGGCAGGCTGTTCTGATTCAAAAGCTCCATAAAGCCGGCTGAAAAATCCGGTTCTGTCTCTTTGCTTTTGGATTCCGCCTTTAAGTTTGCCTTAATCTGCAAAATTCCCTTTACAATTCCGGAAATTTCCGTTCCCATTTCTTTTCGCCTCCTTTCTATAAAATATACATTTTTTATTTAGATTCAGAGGGATTCATGATCTTGGTCAGCTTTGCCGCTGTTTCCGCATTCATGGCCCCCAGAATACTCGAACTTGCATCTGCATCCATGGCCTTTAATATTTTAGCCACCAGCTTCAGATCTCCTGTCATGGTATCGAAAATCGCCGCCGCCTGTTTGGGCTTCATGGAAGAATACATACTGATGTATTGTTCCAATTCTTCATCCTTCTGCTGCTGCTCCAATACCTGCTTGTAAATCGCCTCTGCATTGGCCGGATCAATACTTTCGTAAAATTCCTTATATGCATTTATATCGGGCGCCTGATCGGAAAACACAACCTCTTCATCAAATTTTTGTTTCAGTTCTTCAAAGGCTGCTTCCCTTGCTTTGTACTCTTCTAACTGCGCAGACTGCTCCTGCAGTGTATCGTTATGGCTCTGGCTTTCCTCTCTGGCATTCTTTTCATTCTGAAGCTCAGTCTCAAGAGCTTTAATTCTTGCAACCGCTTCATCCAATGTCGCATAAGGCTGCTCTGTACTGCCTTCCGGTACTCCCAAATCGGTTTCATCTGTATCCGGCAGTATCCGGTTTACATATGGAACATCCTCTAACAGAGGTTTTAATACGGTGGAACCAAATCCGCC
The DNA here is from genome assembly GCA_947564765.1 of uncultured Roseburia sp. GTDB lineage: Bacteria > Bacillota > Clostridia > Lachnospirales > Lachnospiraceae > Roseburia_B. The sequence goes on from CANODN010000010.1 coordinate 10,333, forward strand.
CACATCCATTTTTACTAACAAAGCAAGAATCGCAAGCCATATTGCAATAATAACGATTGTCACAAGAAATACAGCCAGCTTGCTTCCGCCGCTTTCTTCTTCATACTCCCCGTCTGCTTCCATTGCTCTTTGAATCTCTTCCGGAGATGCACCCGCTTTTTCCAGCTGTTTCCTTCTCTTTTCTGCTCTTTTGGCTGCCTTTTCTGCTTTTTTGGCCTCTTTCGCAGCTTTTTTGGCTGCTTTTGTGTCTTCTGCCTCTTCCGGTATTGTATTCTTATCTGCCATATTCTTCACCGCCTGTTATTCTTCATTATGATGATAGGTATAACTTACCAACTCGTCTACCTCTTTTTTCTCTTCATACGCCAGCTCCACCTTGAATTCTTCGAATTTCTTTTCCCGAAGCTTTTCGTAGGTTTTCCGTTCTATCATGACTTCATTCAATCTCTTCCGAACAGCCTCCAGCTGCTTTTCCGCTTTATGTACGTTCATCATCTGCCCACGGATTCTTGTTTTCATGGTCTCCACTGCCTTCCGGCAGGTATTCACTTCCACAAGATCCAATGTTCCTTCCAAAAGCTTTCTCGCCTGTTTATCATATCCGGCTTTCTGGATCATCAAATCCTGCAGTACTTCCTGTTCCTCGGCAAGCTTTGCCGACGCCAGCCCAAAAGCGATCTTTTCCTGGCTTTCCAACTTTTCTTTGATGTTTAATACACTTTGTAACTGATACCGAAACCTGGCCATTTTCTTCACCTTATTCTGCAAAAAGATTTTCTAACAGCTGTTCTTCTTCTTCAAACTCAAACTTTTCCATAGTATCCTGCACCAAAAATGCATTTACCGCGTCTATTTTGGAAATCGCATAGTCAATTCCCGGATTGGAACCCCGTTTGTATGCGCCGATATTAATCAAATCCTCTGCTTCCTGATAAGTGGCAAGCACATTCCGCAATTTTCCCGCGGCCCCTTTATGATCCTTAGAAGCTATGGAACTCATAACCCTGGATATACTCTGTAAAACATCAATGGCCGGGTAATGGTTTCTGTGCCCTAATTTTCTGGAAAGCATAATATGTCCATCCAAAATACTACGCGCCGTATCAGTAATCGGTTCATTCATATCATCGCCGTCCACCAATACGGTATACAATCCTGTAATCGATCCCTTCTCTGCATTCCCCGCCCGCTCTAACAGCTTCGGCATCTCTGAATATACGCTGGGCGGATAGCCTCTGGTAACCGGAGGCTCGCCGGAAGCAAGTCCGATCTCCCTCTGAGCCATGGAAAAACGCGTCAGAGAGTCCATCATCAAAAGGACATCTTTTCCCTGATCTCTGAAATACTCTGCAATGGCCGTAGCTGTTTTCGCCGCCTTGTTTCGGATCAACGCTGGTTTATCCGAGGTTGCCACAACAACGACTGACCGTTTCATTCCCTCTTCGCCCAAATCTCTTTCGATAAATTCCCGGACTTCTCTGCCCCGCTCCCCGATCAGAGCAATGACATTGATATCCGCTCTGGTATTTCTGGCAAACATCCCCATCAACGTACTCTTCCCCACGCCGGAGCCTGCAAAAATACCGATTCTTTGTCCTTTTCCTACTGTAATCAGGCCATCCACTGCCTTTACTCCCAAAGGAAGTATTTCGTCTATGATCTTACGTTTCATAGGATCTGGAGACGGCGCTTCCACCGGATATTCTTCTGCACCATGAAAATCAGGCAGATTCTCAATTCTTCCGATTCCATCCACCATATGCCCCAACAGGGCGTCACCTGCCATAACAGACAACGGATGTCCTGTATTTTCTACGGTACATCCAATCCCCAGGCCTTCTACACTTTCGTAAGGCATCAAAAGCAGGCGGTTGTCCCGTATTCCGACTACTTCCGCCATTACCGAATTATTCTGATCAATCACGATGCGGCATAAATCATTTAATTTTGCATCCGGTCCTACGGATTCAATTGTCAAACCTACAATCTTTACTACTTTTCCAAGCCGGTCAAAATAGGTACGGTCCGCCAGTTGTAAATATTTGTCGAAATTATATGCCACGTTTCTCATCCTCACGCACTTAATGATCTCAAATCCTTTATTAAATTCTTAAGCTGCACATCCATGCTGCAGTCAAATACACCTGTTTCCGTCTCAATGATACACTGATTTCCATTTAAAGACGTATCCGAAACGATCTCCAAGGACATATCATGCCCTACCCGATCTAAAATCTCATCTCTATGATATTCTAAAAATTCCTTCTGTTCTCCGCTTACCCGTATCCGGAAGCTCTTTGTTCCTTCAATATTGGCAATGGCATTACCGGCCAGATAAAGCAAAATTTCCCTTTTATCTTTAAGTTGAATATGAAAAACTTTTTCTACAACCGTCAATATCACATCCAAAAGCTTCGGTTCCAGTTCCTGCATCTGCGCTTCATAATTCTCCCGGCACTGAATCTCTAAACGATCCAGTTCTTCTCTTTTCTGCTGATACTCTGCTTCCAGTGTCTCCTGCGCCTGTTGAAACCCATCCTCATATCCCTTTTTGCCGCCTTCTTCTCTGGCTTTCACAAAAATTTCTTCCGATTCCGTTCTGGCAGAAGAAAGGATCGCATCAGATTCTTCTTTGGCTTCCTTTAAAATACGCTCCGCTTCTTCTTTGGCTTCTCGCAAAACCTCTGCCGGATCTTCCTCTTCCACACGGTCGGCGATCAGATCTAAATTCTGAAATCCATCACCTGCCCCGCCTCCCTGCTGCCTCGCCAGGCTGGCAAGTTTTTGTTCCACCATGGAATTGTAATCCATCATTCGGACATTTTGCTGCTGTTCAATGGTATTATATTGTTTAAACAGATTAGACAACGATCTCGTCACCTCCGCCTCTGGAAATTACGATCTCGCCAGAGTCTTCTAACTTACGAATTACACCGACAATCTTCTGCTGTGCTTCTTCCACATCCTTCATGCGGACAGGACCCATAAATTCCATATCCTCCCGGATCATAGATGCCAGACGCTTGGAAAGGTTCTTGAATATCGTATTCTGAACCTCTTCATTTGCACTCTTAAGCGCAACGGAAAGATCACTGTTTTCCACATCACGAAGCACACGCTGAATCGCACGGTCATCAAGCAGCATAATATCCTCGAATACAAACATCTTCTTGCGGATCTCGTCTGCCAGTTCCGGTTCTTCGATCTCTAAAGATTCCATAATATGCTTTTCTGTCGAACGGTCTACCGTATTCAAAATGTTGACAATGGCATCTACACCGCCCACAATCGTGTAATCCTGATTGATCAGAGAAGATAGCTTTCTTTCCAACACGCGTTCCACCTCTTTGACAACATCCGGAGAAGTCCGGTCCATCGTCGCAATTCTCTTGGCAACATCCGACTGCACTTCCGACGAAAGCGCACTCATGATCATCGCCGCCTGTGCCGGCGTCAAATAAGACAAAATCATAGCAATCGTCTGCGGATGCTCATCCTGAATAAAGTTCAGCACCTGACTGGGATCAGTCTTGCGGACAAATTCAAAAGGCCGAACCTGCAGGGAAGCCGTCAGCTTCGAGATAACCTCCTGTGCTCTGTCACCACCCAACGCCTTATCCAGCAATTCTTTGGCATATGCAATACCGCCCTCTGCAATATACTGCTGGGCCAGGCATACCTGGTAAAATTCCTCCAGAACCTTTTCCTTTACCTGGGGAGCCACACTCCTGGTGTTTGCAATCTCCAATGTCAATTCTTCTATTTCTTCTTCTTTTAAATGCTTAAAAATATCTGCCGACTTTTCCGGTCCCAATGCAATCAGTAATACCGCAGCCTTTTGGACACCGGTTAATTCTTCGCTGCTCATCTTTAATCCCACTCCTCATTCAACCAGTTACGCAGCAGTGATGCTGCCGCTTCCGGATTGCCATCTACGAAATTCTCGATCAAAATACGTGTCTCTGATTTCTCTGTGAATCCGATATCCTGCAGCGAATCTTCCGATCCCTCCTGCACTTTTGTTGTCTCAAGCAGAGTTTCCACCGAAAGCTCCGGTTCCATTTCTTCCTCCTGCTGCTTTCTGGTGCTTCGGAACACAACAAAGCCTAACAACGCAAAAATCAGAACCGCCAATACAATCTGCAGATAATCTGCAACATCTCGTCCACCGGAAGACGCATATTTAAAAAACGGTACATCATATGCAACAATTGTAATATTCTCTCTTGCAATTCCGGTTGCATTTGCTACCATATCATAAAACTCATCATCTACGGTCGTTTTCACACGGCTGCTGTTCTGAGCCACAAATTCATCAAAGGTAATATCCGAAAGGGTTCCGTCTGCCTTTAATGCATTTTCATCATAAACCACATAAGAAGTTGCCACAACGGAAATCGAAGAATTTTCAAAATCCACCGTTCCGCCATCGTTTTTCCTTCTGGTAATCTCCTGACTGGTGAGATATTGCTCCTTACTCTCACTGGTAGAAGAGGATGTGATTTCCGAATCCTGCATTACATATGTATTATTATCCTGATCGTTGCTGTCTGTACCCGGAAGACCTGCCGGTCCTCCTTCCGCTTCCGATTCAAATGTATTTCTGCTGTCTAAATATCCCTGATCCCGTCCCTCATCAACATAGTAACGCTGATTGGTATAATCTTCTGTACTGAAATCCATAGCAAGATTCAGGCCGACTTCTACGTTGTCATATACATCCGTACCAAGTACAATTCCCTTTACCTCGCTTTTCACCATTTTCTCCGCCTTGCTCTTTAATGAAAGCTGAGAATTGGCGCTTCCGATAGATGTACTGCTGTCTCCGCCGGAAAAAAGAACATTGCTGTTGGAATCTAAAATCAATATATGATCTGTGGAGTCATTGCCCACCTCAGTCGCTATAAACTTGGCGATTCCTGCCGTCTGTTCCTCTTCCAGTTCTCCGCTCAGTTCCAGGACGACACTTGCATATGTTTCCTGTCCCATGGAAATAATTGTTCCATCCTCTTCCGGAATAGAAAGGGAAACCCAGGCATTTGCTACATTGGAAATCACTTTCAGCTGATCTTCAAATTTCTTTTCCAGATACAACTGATATTTTTTATTTTTATCCGATTCTGTCGTACTAAAGCTTCCGTCAAATACATTGTCGATGCCATAGCCTTCCGTCGGAATGCCATTGGACCCCAGCAAAATAGACGCATTAGACTCGTCCTTCTTGTCAATGGAAAATGTCAGTCCATCCGACGATATTTCCGCATCGATATTCTCACTTTCCAAAAGCTCTTTTACTTCTGATGCCTGCTTGGTATTTTCACAGGTAATCAATGTAACCATACTCGGTCTGTTCATGACAACCGCCAATATCACCAGTGCCAATATAACGACTGCCGTAAGACTAAGCAGAAGCGTTTTCTGCTTTGTGGAAAACTTTTTCCACCATTCTGTAATTCGATTTAAAATATTCTGCACTCTCTCTGGCATATTGTATCCCTACCTATTAAATTGACATATTCATGATTTCTTTGTACGCATCCAACACCTTGTCCCTGACTGCAACAGTATACTGCAGGGCAATATTCGCCTTCTGCTGTGCTGCTGCCAGCTCATGCGTACTTACAGCTTCACCCAGCGCGAACTGAATCTCGGCTGATTCTGCAGCATTCTGATAATCATTTGTCTCGTTAATCATATTCATTGCCGCATCCAAAATAGAACCAAAACTCTTATCCTTTTCGTCCGAAGTCTCATTGGTCTTATTCAGACCGTACTGTGTAAGATAATCCGGTGATACACTATATAATGAAGGGATGTTCATCTTTGTATTCCTCCTCGTGTCAATCTCTCTTCTTATTATGATTTACCTACCTGCAATCCGGCTTCTGCCATAGCTTTTACCGCATTAAACGCCGTCACATTCGCCTCATAGCCTCTGCTGGCATCAATCAAATTTGTCATCTCTGTTACGATATTTACATTGGGATAAGAAACATATCCATTCTCATCCGCATCCGGGTGGGAAGGATCGTAATCCATAATATAATCCGATTCTGTATCTTCTGCGACCTTTGTAACCTTAACGCCGCCTCCGCCATACATACGTCCTCTTGTCCTTGCAAGCATTTCACCGAAAGAACCGGAATCTTTCTCTGCAAAGGTTACGACTTTCCTGCGGTATGGCGTACCGTCTTCTGTTCTGGTTGTATTAACATTTGCTACATTCTCCGCAATAATATCTGTACGGAAACGCTCTGCCGTCATACCCGACGCACTGATATTAAATGCCTGAAACAATGCCATGGAATTCCCTCCTTACCTGATGTCTGTTTTGTTACTGCATAACCGCCTTCAGCCTGGAAAACTCCTGCGTCATGCTGTCTGTCAATGCCTGATACCGGATTTTCTCCGATGCAAGCTCTACATTTTCATTATCTATATCTACATTGTTCTTATCAATCCGATAAGAATAATTTGCAGAATCCACATATACGGATGCATTCAGACGGCTTAGATCTGCATGCTCTACTTTACTGTCTAAGGTTTTATATTTCATATTGCCCAGCTCCTGCCGCAGCACGCTCTGAAAATCAACGTCCTTCCTCTTATATCCCGGCGTATTGACATTTGCAAGGTTGTTTACGATTGTCTCTTCCCGCTGCCAGCTCGCATTGGCTGCTTTGTTCAAGACATTAATATAGCTGTATACATTTGTTGAAAACATTTGCCTATCACTCCTTTCTAACATCATACTCCTATTCAGATCTCTTTATGCCTTTTGGCAGCATTAAGGAGATCCTAATATCCTAATCATATTCTATTATAAATTATATCAGAAAAAACTCAAGCATTTTTTATCACTTTTTCCCCGATTTTGTACTTTACTGTCTTTTTCGGCACAATATATGTAAAAAAAAGGATTTACAGCCAAAATCTGTAAATCCTTTTTGGGTATTTTTGATCATTTCAGGGAATATTTGTTAATGATCTCTCTGATTTTTCATTTGCTTTAATTCGCTGAATACGACATCATTTAACACCTTAATGTAAGTGCCTTTCATGCCGGAGGAACGGGATTCGATTACGCCTGCGCTTTCGAATTTCCGCAGAGCATTTACGATTACGGAACGGGTAATGCTCCACTCTGTCGGCAATTTTGCTGGCAACCAGAATGCCTTCATTCCCATCCAATTCCTCAAAAATATGGGTAATTGCCTCCAATTCTGAGAAGGAAAGTGTATTGATCGCCGATTTCACGATCTGGATCTTGCGGATTTCTTCTGCGTTTTCTTCATTTACGGAACGCATCATCTCCAGGCCCACTACGGTTGTTCCGTATTCACTGAGAATAATATCATCAATTTCATAGGGAACGGCATAACGATA
>CANODN010000011.1 GCA_947564765.1 uncultured Roseburia sp.
GAATCTGATTGACATCCTGAAATTCGTCAATCAGAATATAGCGGTATTTCTTCTGCCATGCCAGCAGAATGTCCTTCCGTTCCGAAAACAATTCATACGTATACACCAGCATATCGTCAAAATCGATTTTGCGGTAACGCTTCAAAAACCGGTGATATTCCTGATAAATATACCCAAAGGTATCGGTTCCGCAATGTATAGGATAATAATTGGAAAGATCGATTCTGCCGTTTTTGACAAAGCTGACTTCCGCAAGCAGATTCTGCACAAATTCCGCTTCGTTGTCATAATCCAGCTTCATGGAACGCAAAAGCGTCTGCATCAGCTGTATGCGTTCCTCTTCCCGTATAATATTAGAGGCTTCAAACTGGTAAGCGTGTTTTAAGATCATAAAAAAGACTGCATGAAATGTCCCGAAGGTAACTCTTTTTCCCTCCATCGGCATCAAAGAAAAAAACCGTTCCTTCATTTCATTGGCCGCTGCTTTTGTGAAGGTAATGACCAGTATATTGGAAGGATCGGTTTTGGCGCCGCGGATTAACTGTGCAAGCCTTCTGGTAATCACAGTGGTCTTGCCGGAACCGGGTCCGGCAAGCGCCAGCATTGGACCTCTTTGATGCATAACCGCCTGCATCTGAGCGTCATTTAAATTCTGATTCATAAACTTTGTTGTAATTTTTCGATTCCTTTGCGAATTCTTGACAGAGATTCTTCCTTGCCGAGGATCTCCATAATCTCTGTGGCGCCGCCCGGCGTCATCTGCTTGCCGGAAACAGCCGTGCGGATCGGCCAAAGCACATAGCCGTTCTTATATCCTTTTTCTTTTACAAAGGAAGAAATCCTCTCGTATAATGCATCGTTGCTGTAATCCTGCTGTTCTTCTAACATTGGCAGGATCTCGTTTAAAACGGCAAGGGAAGTTTCCGGGTTTGTTTTCATCTTCTTGTGGGTATACATTGCGGTATCATATTCGGGAAGTTCTTCAAAGAAATCAATATGATCTGCAATATCCGGGAAAATCTCGATTCTTGTCTGGACTAATTTTGCAATTTTTTTCAGATCCCAGTCCCGGTGAACGGTCTGTTTGATATAAGGCTCTGCCATTTCATAAAAGGTTTCAAAATCCATAGCTTTCATATATTCGCCGTTCATCCATTTTAATTTTGTGATATCAAATACTGCCGGTGATTTACTCATATGATGATAATCAAAAGCCTCGACCAGCTCTTTTAAACTGAAAATCTCCCTGTTATCTGACGGGCTCCAGCCTAACAACGCCACAAAATTCACAACGGCATCCGACAAGAACCCCTGCTCCAGCAGATCCTCGTAGGAGGAATGTCCGCTTCTCTTACTCAGCTTCTGATGCTCTTCGTTGGTAATCAGCGGGCAATGCACATATACCGGAACCTCCCAGCCAAAGGCCTCATACAGACGGTTGTATTTCGGTGAGGAGGAAAGATATTCATTTCCTCTGACAATATGGGTGATTCCCATTAAATGATCGTCTACTACATTGGCAAAATTATAGGTGGGATATCCATCGGATTTGATTAAGATCATATCGTCCAGCTCTGCATTATCCACTTCTATCCTTCCGTAGATCTCATCTTCAAATACTGTCGTACCGGTTCTGGGATTGTTCTGCCGAATGACGTAGGGTACGCCGGACGCTAGCTTTTCTTCGATTTCCTCTTTGCTAAGGCCAAGGCAGTGCTTGTCGTAAATGACAATTTCTTTGCCCGCCACCGTTTCCTTTAAGCTTTCTAAGCGTTCCTTATCGCAAAAGCAATAATATGCCTCTCCCTTTTCGATAAGCTGTTTTGCATATTCCAGATAAATGCCTTTTTCCTGACGCTCGCTCTGTACATAAGGTCCCACGCCTCCGTCTCTGTCCGGTCCTTCGTCATGAACAAGGCCTGTTTTCTCCATGGTACGGTAAATAATATCCAGCGCCTCCGGCACAAAACGTTCCTGATCCGTATCCTCTATTCTTAAAATAAAATCTCCGCCTGCATGCTTTGCAATCAGATATGCATACAATGCCGTTCTTAAATTGCCTACATGCATCCGTCCTGTGGGACTGGGCGCAAATCTGGTTCTTACTTTATTCATATGCTTCCTCCGTATTTGTATTTATTTGTCAAACGACATTCCACACACACTCTAGCATACAATTGAAAGATTGACAAGAAAAAAAGCACACAGACAGCTGCTTCACTGCCCATGTGCTCTGTATACTCCTTTTAGTTGATCGGATTCCGGTAAAGATAATAATATCTTGAAGAAATCTCTTTCGTCTTTTTATTCATATATTCTACACGGAAGCTTGTTTCTGCAAACATACCGGTTGACATATAATAATTCCAGTAGCTTGAATCATAAGAACTTTGGTAATCATGTTCATACTTATAAGCGTATGGGGAAAGTGTAACCTTGGAATTGTTTTTAATCGGTTTTTCCACCCAGTCTCCCTTCGCATCATAGTATCGCATAATGATGGAATTCAGTTTATATCCCTTTTGCATCTTTACTTTGAATTTACCGCTCTTTTTATTGGTCAGCATACCGAAAATATCCTGTTTTCCTGCAAAGGTTACTTTTTTCAGAGCCGGATGATAATATTCCAGATCCGTTTCTTTTGCCGTCACCTTTACGGTATGCTTACTGATTTTCTTGCCCTGTTCATTGCACACCTGAAATGTCACTTTATATTTGCCCGGTTTCTTTGCATACAGACGAAGCGTTGCGTATCCGTACGGATGCTCCGAATAAGTAGACAGATATGAATGATAAGACTGATGTGTCTGCTTTACATACAGATTCTTGCTGCTTGACTTGATTTTGACAATCTTTGCATCGCCCATGGAATAATCGATATTAATATCGGTTTCCCAGGTAGATCCCACAGGAATCGTGATTTTCTTGGGATTTACGGATGCTTTTGCAAATGCCTGCGTATTTGGAACGGCAATTACTGCAGCTGCCATGCATACTGCCAGAACAATGCCGGTCATTTTTTTCCAGATTTTCATATTTTTTCTCCTCCTGTCCCGGATGTTTTCCGATGATTAATTCTTTGCCAGACGATGAACGGTAAACAGCCATGACCTTTCTTCGTTTGTATATTTATCAACATAGGTAATGCGAATCTCCGTATCGGCAAACAGATCTCCCCACCAGTATTCATATCCCGGTCCGTTCATGGAGCTGGTGCTTTTGTATCGGAACTGTCCGAGCTTTATTTTTTTACCGTTTTTGACTGGCTTTGTAATTGACTTTCCTGCCTTATCGTATGTAGTCACCTCTATGGATTTGATTGCATAGCCTTTTGTCATCTTTACTTTCAGTTTTCCTTTTGCTTTTGGAAAAATCATAGTTCCAAATACCGGATTCACCGAATCATAAACCGCTTTTCCGCCAATGCTGACCTTTTTCACTGCAGACTCATATGTAGCAATCACCTGAACCACATGATGCTGCTTCACTCTGTTATTCCGGTCGACTACATCAAAGCTTACCTTATACTTGCCCTTTTTCTTCGGGTACACGGAAATTCTTGCAGAACCTGTCCAGTCGCTGTCGGAATCCACATAGGTATTACGAACGATCAGATTCTTTTTGGACGAGGATTTTAAATTAGCGATCTTATACTCTCCCGCCACCAGTTTCACCGTAAAAGAACTCTCTTCCAGTACCGTCGCATGCGCTTTTGCCGGCGCTGTAGATGCTTTTGCTTCTACATTCGGCGTCAGCATGAAAGATGCTGCCATACTGATTGCAAGCATAAAGCAAACAACGTTTCTCATTACTTTTTTCATTACTCTTTTCCTCCTGTAATTATCATTTTTCGTCGGAACTATATTGTTTTTGTGTCAGTTCGCACTTTCATGACACCGCATTTTGCAGTGCAGTACAAAATCCTGTTATACCCCCCCCCACAAAATTTTCCGGTTCCAACAGGCTTTATTATACCCCTCTTCTTTTTTGATTACAATCTTTTCCCTATAATTTTTAATCTGCTTTTCATCTTTCACAATTCTCTATCATCCAAATCTCTGCTTTCCAAAACGTGCAGGCATCTACAGGCTATGCATATGATACAGCTTCTCATAAATTCCGCCCTTTGCCAGCAGCTCCTCATGACTGCCCTCTTCCGCAATTCCTTCCTCTGTCAAAACCAGAATCCGTTTCGCATTCTGTATGGTTGTCAATCTATGGGCAATTACAAATGTTGTCCTGTTTTCTGCCAGCCGTTCCAGAGAATCCTGCACCACCTTTTCGCTTTCGTTATCAAGGGCGGAGGTCGCTTCGTCAAAAATCAGAACCGGCGGATTTTTCAAAAATACCCTTGCAATGGAAATTCTCTGCTTCTGACCCCCGGAAAGTTTAATCCCCCGCTGCCCAATATCCGTTTCATAGCCGTTTGGCAGGGACATAATAAATTCATGGGCGTTGGCATTTTTTGCCGCCTGAATCACTTCCTCTCTTGTGGCATCCGGCCGTCCGTAATGGATATTATCGTATACGGTTCCCACAAAAAGATAGACATCCTGCTGTACGATTCCGATATGATCCCGCAGACTTTTGATTTTCAAAGTACGGATATCCTTGCCGTCTACTCTGACCGCTCCTCCTGTTACATCATAAAATCTGGGAATCAGACTGCAGAGGGTGCTTTTCCCTGCACCGGAGGAACCAACAAGCGCCACGTACTCTCCGGCATCCACATGCAGGTGGATATGACTTAACACCTTTTCACTGTTTTCCTCATAGCGGAAGGAAACGTTGTCAAAATCGATCATGCCCTTCACATCCGACAATTCCTCTGCGTCCTTCTGATCTGCAATATCCGGTTCTATGGCCATAATTTCCAGGAAACGCTCAAATCCCGTATATCCGTTCTGAAACTGCTCCGTAAAATCGATCAGCGTTTTGATAGGTTCCGTCAGTACATTGATATAAAGCAGAAATGTGATCAGATCGGTCACTGCTATTTTGTCTGCCGAAATAAAAATTGCACCTGCCACCAGAACAACAATGGTAATCAGCAGAGAAAAGGAGCTAAGCCCCGCATGATAGCCGCCCATATAAAAATAACTGTTCCGCTTGGCTTCCAAAAATCCCTGATTTCCCCTTTTAAATTTCTCTTTTTCTATTTCTTCATTGGCAAAGGATTTCACCACCCGGATTCCGGAAAGATTATCTTCAATCTGGCTGTTAATCTCTGCAATTTTTTCCCTGTTTCTGCGGAACGCCCGTTTCATTCTTCCATTGAAAAAATAAGCGTAAAGAAACATCACCGGAACAAGGGCAAAGGCTGCCAGTGTCAATACGGGACTGATACACATCATGATCACAAAGGCTCCGCAGATTTTAATCACAGAAATCACAATATTCTCCGGCCCGTGATGCATCAGCTCCGTAATATCAAACAGATCTGTCGTAATCCTTGACATCAGAGCCCCTGTTTTCTGGTTATCATAAAATGCAAAGGATAATTTCTGAAAATGATCAAAAATCTCCTTCCGCATATCGTATTCTATTCTGGCTCCCATAACATGCCCGTAGTTGCTGATAAAATAATTGCAATAGCAGGAAACTGCCACCATTCCAATCATAATCAGTCCCAGAATCAGTGTCTGGCGCAGCACCTCGTCTTTGTCCAGATAAATAATCGTAGAGGTAATATAACGGGCAATCAACGGTATGGCAAGGGCAATCGCCGAAGCTGCAATGGCAAAAAACATATCTGCCGCAAAAATTCTGCGATATGGTTTATAATATGAAATCATCTTTTTTAAATTTTCATTCATGTTCCGTTCCCTCTTTTAATTCAACATTTTAAAATCTTTTTCCGTTCCCTTTACGGGAATCTCTTCCGAATCTATCCCTTCAATCCGGATTGGGCGGCTCTGATCTATAGCCCATACCAATGCATGGAGCGCATCTTCCTCTCCCTGGGCTTCCATTTCAACAGTTCCGTCATACAAATTACGCACCCAGCCGCTGATGCCAAGTCTTGACGCCTCATAAAAAGCCCGGTAACGAAACCCTACTCCTTGCACATTTCCATAAAAAATATAATGCTTCCGAATTATTTTATTCATTTTCTGCACTCCCAAAGTCCATTTTTTCCTAAATCACATAACGCTGCCCTGCATCGATATCCTTCTCCAGCCGCTAAAAAAATCCTGTCCAAAAGCAGCGTTTTTCCTATACGAAGCTTACAGAATCTGCCGACGACGAATTTTTGGAATACACGATAACAAAAAGAATGCGCTCTGGCACATTTCTGTGCCAAAGCGCGGCTGCATCAACAGCCATCTACAGACAAAACAAGCTTACATCCGTTCCGGCGCTGTAAATCCCAGCACATCAATACAGGTCTCCAGAATGCCCTTTGTCAGCTTAAGCAGACAAATATATCCCGCCTGCACCGTCTTGTCTTCTTCCGCCAAAATTTTCGTCTCATGATAAAAATGATTTAACGCATTGGCAAGTCCGTAAATATATGCGCACACCTTATGGGGCGCTGTCTCTGCAAAAGCGCTCTCCATTGCCGCCGAAAAACGGGTAATTTCCAGCATCAGGGCTTTTTCACTTTCTGACTTTGCCGGAAGTATCTTCGCATCCTCCACCGTATATCCAAGCTCCTTATATTTGGCAAGAATGGATTTTATACGGACAATGGTGTAGAGAATATAAGGTCCTGTATTTCCCTCAAAGGAGGTAAAGCGTTCAATATCAAAAATATAATCCTTCGACGCCTGATTGGACAGATCGCCGTATTTGATTGCCGACAACGCCACCACCTTTGCCGTTTCTCTTGCTTCTGTTTCATCCGGCAGAGACGAATTTTCTGCAATCTTTTTGTACATTTCTTCATTGATCTCGTTTACCAGATGCTCCAGGCGCATAACGCCGCCGTCTCTTGTTTTAAAAGGCCTGCCGTCTTTGCCGTTCATAGTGCCGAAGCCCTGAAACGTAAGCTTCGTATCTTCCTCCACCAGATGCGTCTTTCTGGCGCAACGGAATACCTGGGTAAAATACAGCTCCTGCCGTTTATCCACCACATAGATGATCTCATCCGGATGATACTCCTTCATACGCCATACAATCGTTGCAAGGTCTGTCGTATTGTAAAGAGACGCTCCGTCGGACTTTAAGATCATACAGGGAGGCACCTCTTTGGTATCGGTCTCCTCTTTTACATCAACCACCAATGCGCCTTCACTGATATAGGCATATCCGTCGTCTTTCATCTTCTGCACCATATCCGGAATATAAGGCTGTGCGTCGGATTCCCCTTTCCACAGGTCAAAGGATACGCTTAAGTTTTCATAATTTCGTTTCAAATCGGTTACGGATACATTCAATATATGAGAAAGCAGCGCCTGATAGCCACCTCTTCCGTGCTGCAGCTCATAGGTTGCCTGCATGGCCGCTTCTTTATATGCTTCATCCTCTTTGGATTTGGCGCTGGCCGTTGGATAGATCTCCTCCAGCTCCGATATGGTAAAGGGCGGCTCCTTGGGATATTCTCCATCAAATGCCTCGTCAAAATAAACCAGATCCGGTTTTCTTGCCGCAAGCTCTGTAATAATCAGTCCCATTTGCAGGCCCCAGTCACCCAGATGCACGTCTCCGATCATGGTATGTCCCATAAACCGGCCGATCCGCTTGATGCTCTCTCCAATAATGGCGGAACGCAGGTGGCCGATATGCAGCGGCTTCGCCACGTTTGGTCCACCGTAGTCCAGCATGATCTTTTTGGGCGATTTGGCTTTTTCACAGCCAAACCGCTCCTTATCTTCCTGCATTTTCTGCAGGTATTCTGCAAGATATCCTTCGTCCAGTTTCAAATTCAAAAAGCCCGGTTTTACCGATTCTGCCATAGAAAACATCTCATGATCTGACAGCTTCTCTGCAATTTCATCTGCGATCAGAAAGGGCGCTTTTTTGTATTCCTTTGCCGCCGCCAGCGCACCGTTGCACTGATATTCACACAAATCCGGACGATTTGACAATGTTACTTTTGCATATTTCTTATCATAACCGCATTCCAAAAATACCTGTTCCACTTCACCAGTAATCAAATCTAAAATCTTTTCCATTTTTATTTTACAATCCTGACGCTGGATTTCTGCCCTTTCTTTTTAAATTTTTTCTTGTATGCCGCAAGCTGTTTCTTCGGAACCTTAATTTTACAGTTTGCAGCAATACCCTTCAATGCTTTTTTACCGACTTTCTTTAAAACCGTTGTCTGCACCGTAATTTTCTTAAGCTTTCCATCGCCTGCAAACGCCGAAGCGCCGATTTCTTCCACATACTTACCAATGGTTACGCTGCGCAGTTTCTTATTTTTGGCAAATGCTTTTGCTTCGATTGCCGTTACCTTATACGAAACGTTGTTGTACGAAACCTCCGCCGGAACTTTTACATTTTTCAAAGTCTTTTTCTCCGGCTTCTGATAGGTAACCGTATATTCTGTTCCGCTGTCCTTTGTGATCACATAGCAGCCCTTTTTATAGGTAAACTGCGTGCCGACCAGAGATTTTCCCTTGTTATCTGATCCCGGATCACCCGCTTTCTCCAAGGCACCCAGCATCTTGTTTAACTCTTTCGTTGCCTCTTTGATCTGATCTGCGTCATTTGATTCCAATGCACGAAGCAATGCTGTATAAGCAGTCTGAAGCTTCTCATAAGAATCCTTTGTATACTGGGATTTGATTACTTCCACAGCTTCCGCCGCTTCCTTTGCCGCTTCTGCAGCCTTTAAGGTTTCTTCGTCCGGCTCATTCTTATCGTCTTTATCATCCTCTTTTGCAAGGCCCCATGCACCGTCTGCCGTACTTCTCGGCTGAACGGCCGCTAAAATTTCCGTCAGTCCAAATTCTTTCAAATTGGTATAATTCAGAGTCTCGAAATCACTGGCATTCTCATCGGTATCTACAAATCCGATCCTGCGGATTGCTTTTTTCTTGGAAATGATCGTATCGTCATTGGCCGGGTCTGGATCTGTCAGCGGCGTTCCTTCTACCGAAGCCTCATTGACGGATACCCCGTCAACCGGAGCATCCCCGTTTTTCAGCAGAACACAATACTGTTTATTGTCGATTGTCAGCTCCCATGCAGCATCTCCTTCTGCAACCTGAACCGGCGCCTCATCTCCGCTTTTTGATGCATTGCATCGAATCAGATAAGAAGTTCTGGATGGAATCGTTCCAGAAAGTGATAATTCCTCTGCCACATTGTCGGATTGATATACAATACGATAACCGGTCAAATCCACCTCTTCCCCGGAGGGATTATAAAGCTCTATGAAGCTGTGGGACAGCGGAACGCCATCTTTGCCTCCGTCACCGTATACCTGGTTGATGATCACATGCTCTCTCTGCGCTTCCACAACCTGCATCACAGATGTCATTTCTGTACTAAGCGTTCCTTTAATCTCCGTATTGGCGCTTGTTACCTCCACAGAAATCTTTTTCCCTTCATAGGATGCATCTGTCGGAAAGAATTTTCCTGCGGCATTTGCAATTACGCTGCCGTCTGCTTTCCATTTGCAGACCACATCGCCGATATAACTGTCCTTGGTCTCAGTGACATCTGCATAAAGAATTGCGCCTGTAACAGCATTTCCCCGAATGGAAACTGTTCCTTTTAATTCTGTCGGCTCCGGAGCAGGCTTTTCTGCTTCCCATGGGCCGTCGGCAAGACATCTTGGGCGGTTTGCCGCAAGACTGCTATCCGTAACCTTACCAAAACGATAATTTATAATTTCAAAATCCACACTGTTGTTATTGGTATCCGCAAAATATTTACGGCGGATTGTCTTGTGTTTGGAAACAATGTTGTCTAACGGTGCGGGATCTAAAATTGGAATTCCCTCTACGGATTCTTCATTCACGGAAACTGCATCTGCAATTTCACCGCCGCTATTGTAAAGAATCACTTTATACTGTTTGTTTGCAATGATCTGATCCTGCCACTGCTGATCGAAGCTTTCAATTTTCAGCATATAATCTTCCTTTTCGGAAGATTCCTGCGCCTCGCACCGAATCAGATAGGAACAATGCGGCGGAATCTCCTTTGTCTCATCCAGAGAAAGATATACTTCGTTTTCCGTATATCCCTTCGCCTGCGCTCCCTGATCGTCCAGCCTTGCAGAATAATAACCGATTTTGTATCCGGACAGAGAAACGGCCTGTTCTGTCGGATTATACAATTCAATAAAGCTGTGGCTTATAGACGCCCCGTCATTTTCACCGCCGCCAAATACCTGATTGATAATCAAATGATCATTTGCAACGGCTACTTTGATTACCGGCTCTGTTCCCGAAACCGGTTTAATGTGACCTGTTTCCCAGTTGCTTGTTATTTCTACGGTAATCGATTTCCCGATTTCGGCGTCTGTCAATACATAGCTTTCCTGTGTTGCCCGTTCAATCGGTACGTCATCCGCTTTCCACTGATAGGAAAATTTACCGGAATTATTGGTGTCCGAAACAACCGCTTTAAGCTCGCAGCCGACTCTTGCCAGTCCCGTTATTTTAACCGTACCCGTCAGCGGCTCTGCGCCGACTGCCTTTTGGAACAGCGTATAATCACTGATGCTGACGTCGATCTCTTTATCATTGTACGTGCCTTTTACTGTCATCAGATTTCCTGCCTCATCCATGGCCCTTATCTGTACCACATTATTCACATACGCTTTTTTCTCGACATTCTTCTCAAGTCCTGCCGTTCCGTCATTGATCGTCAGCACTGCTTTCCCGTTTTCTACATTCTTGGTTCCTGCCAGATGACCGTTAATATAAAATCCAATCTTTTTAATCGAAGCATCTGTTACATTTGCCGTATACGTAGTCTCTGATGCCGATGTTTCTGTATCTACGGATACGGAAAGCTTTCCGGCGGAGGTATCCTGATATTTTTGGAGGGAAGAAAGCAGTCCGTCCACCGTCGCTTTTGACAATGCCGCATTCGGAGTCTGATTTTCTGACCAGTCAAACTGCTGATCCATCCAGGTTAAGCGGTTCTGCAAAAATGTCTGCAAACGGGTTACGCCTGCATCAAAGCTTTTCTCTTCATAGGCACAATTTTGGTGCAGACTTCCTTTCAGATTATAATTGGATTCTCCCGATTCTGCCAGATATGCCCGCTCCTGATCTATAATTCCTCCGTCTTTTGCAATATCCTCAAACTTCTCCCGATAATCCCAGTAGCACTCATACAGCTTCTCTACAAAATAGGGATCTCCGATCAGATAACGATACCAGGATTCCTTCTGCTCTCTTAGCGCAATACTTCCTCCCTGGCTGGATACTACCATCCAGGTATCGTACTTTCCTGTTTCATATTGACTGACAATACTGTTCGAAGTCCAGTCCATATCCCATACCGGACCGATCATCATCTTTTTGCCAAGATCCTTGTACATGAAAGTACTCTTCTTCATGGTTTCCGTATTCCAGTAAAATTCATTTAACAGAAGATACTTCACCAGAGAATCCATATCCACCAGATCGGTATAATGCTGGCGGCCTTTAAAATCCGTTGTAAAATTAGAGACATTGTCACTGCGCTTTGTTTCTTCTATATTAAGTGAATAATCCGGTGCGTGCACGCTGTCTTCCACTGCCTGTATATATTCATGGGCATAATTGTATAAAGCATCGCATTTCTGCCTGCTGTTATCTTCCCACTCCATCGAACCTTCCCCGGCTCCTGTTGTAGGACGGATAAATTCCGGGCTTTTAAACATAATTGGCTGATTCGTATCCGTTCGGAACTTGGAAACCTCGTCATAGTATCCATCCAGCTCAAAAAGGAATCCGCCGGATACATCTACGCCTCCGGAAGAATTCTTCGGAATATCAACGGCATAATCGGAAATCGTATATGTCTTACCGTTAAAAGCTACACTGCCGCTTGTAATCCAATACATATTTTCATTCATATAATCTTCCAGTGCATCCTGATCAACGGTCTGTCCGTTTGCTTTTTCCGCTTTCGCAATCGCTTTGGCTGCATCCTCTGCAAGATCTTCCCAGTTATAAATGTTTACACGGCTTTTCTGTATGCGGACATTGCCTACAAGCTGATAATTTCCGGCATATTCCCCGTTTAAAATCAATTCTACATGGGTGGAAGGCAGAGAAGGCTGTATTCCCATCTCTCCTGCAAGGTCATAAGAGGTCTTGTTCCGAAGCAGGGATTCGTCCATATAATTTGCAAGCAGCGCCCAATGTTTGCTCTCGCCAAAGCCCATCAGATTCGTCTTTTTCCCCAATTTAATCTTATAGGGACGCTTACCTCCGCTCTGCAATGCCTGATTCCAGGTGCTGTTTCCTCTGCCTCGTATTTCAATGGCTCCGTCATACAGAGAAACCGCCGTACTCTGAAAACGATCATTGCCCTGTATGCGCATCTGCGCGCCTTCATAATCCGTTTTGCTGTCAATGTTGCTGCCGTCATCGGTATTGATATAGACAACCGGAAGCTTACTGATAAACATTTCAATCGGACCGCATTCTCCAAGCTCTTTTCCGCTGCTGTCGGTAAGCTGTGCCGTTACGGACAGCATTTTTTCCAGATCTGCTTCTGTCGGCGTATAAGAATCGGCCGTTCCTTTTGAAACTCCATCTACACTCCAGACATACTTACATGTGGTGCCCTGCGGCGCCGCTGTCAAAGATGCCGTAACTGCTTCGCCTACCTTTGCATATTCCTGATCAAATTTCAGCGTAACATCTGATTTTACCGTAAGCTGAAATTTCTTGGTTTTTCCTGAATTTGTAGAGGCTGTCAGCGTAACGCTTACCGCATTCATCTGCGGCGTTACCTGCACGGTTCCGTCTGCCTCATTAATCTGCATAGCCGCTTCATTATCGCTTACCCACTTAAGCGCCTCCGTTTTTGTTCCAACCTGAATACTCATGGGAAGGGTAAAATTCTGTGTCACAGAAGAAAACGTATCCCCCTGCGCCAGATTCAAAGAAAGTCCTGCCAATGCCAGGGTTTCTCCCAATCCTTCTGCGTTGACACACTGCGTCAGCATCATATCATTGCCCGCAGACGCCGTCCACTTACTGCTGTCTAATCCTTCCAGAAGCTCTGCCGCCTGCAGCTGCGCAGTCGTCACCGACTTTCCTGTATTTGACAAGCCGAAGCGGTAATAACAGGAGCTGAAATTCGCAGTCACATCGCCGCCGCTGATGCCGTATCCACCGTCTCCTTTGTAACTCACAACACCGGTAAATACACACGCTGTTACAGAAGCCGGAGAAGCCTTGGCAACTCTTCCGATAATACCGCCTGCATAATTCTGAGAACTGGAACTGCCGCAGACAATATCACAACCGACATAAATATTACTGATGGTTACACCGTTATTAGCAGACGAGACATTCTCGGGGCGCATTTCACCAATCAGACCTCCTGCGCCTACCACGTCTCCCTGATTGGAAATATTCCCCTGAATCTTTCCTTCTATAATGGCAATATTGTCAATTTCTGCATTATTGTTGACCTCTCCTGCCAGACCGCCCAGAGATAAGTATGCCTCATTCTTACTTGCCGTCATATCCACATCTATATTGATTCCTGTCAGAATCAGATTGCGGACAGACGCTTTATCCTCTGCATTATCACTTCCGATCATTCCAAACAATCCATACTGCCATTCCTCACTGGAACTTTCTTTCTTCTCAATCGTAAGGTTTGAAATGATATGACCGCCTCCGTCAAATGTTCCTGTAAAAACATTTGCGCCGCTGGCAGAACCTCTTCTTCCCATGCCGCCGCCAATGGGCGTAAAATTCACACCGGACAGATCAATATCCGCCGTCAGTTTGTAATCGCCGTTCAGTGGATATCCGCTGTCAATTCCAATCTTCTGTAAGTCTTCTGCACTTTCAATGAAAATTGGCTCTTCTGCTTTTACTTCCGTATTTCCGCCGGGCATCATCTCAATCCCTGAAACACTCAGTCCAAAAGCAAGCACAAAGCTTACCGCTTTTCTCCACAAATTTTTTTTACTTCTTCCTTTCATTCTAAGCCTCCATTCCGTTTTATATTTTATTCTTTTAAAATGATATCTTTATGTTATTTCATTTCTTCCTGTAAGATCAACAACGGCCGCCGCCATGGCATACTGTTCCCGGTGACGCCGTTCCACCAGCTTTTTTTCATATCCGATACATCCATGATTATGCCACGGATCATTAAAATAATAACAATCTTCATCGTATCCTACCAAAAGCATACAGTGCTCGTTGGAAATCCAGGAAAACAAAGATCCATCCGACAGCTGCCAATCCGGTCCCGGAATCGTTTCTTTTAAATCAATACTCGCCCAGAAAATCACCGGCATATCATGGTCAATATAATCTGTCAGAATCTCTTCCATAGCCATTCCCGTGATATTTTTTGCCCTTCTATGCAAATGCCGGTCTGCAAACACCCGGTTTAACGCCTGTACGATCACCGGCGCATAACATCCAAAGGATTCACTGTCATAAGGACTTCCCGCAAAACAGCTCCAGGGGTTCGGCCCATAGAGCCTTCCCCCTTTCTTCTGCATGGATTCTTTCACCAAATAAGTTTCCATAAACTCCTCCGGTGAAATCGAAATCCCAAGATATTGTAACATCATCACTGCCGAAATACTCTCACAGCCCGTAGGATATTTTTCAGTCTGGTCAATATAAGGCGCCTGAATTATTTTTTTCATGCACGTGCCTCACTGCGCTCTTTTCTGGATATTACAAACAACACCAAAAACAGAATAACTGCAGAAGCTGCCAGTGAAATCATCCAGTTTTTACTGATACCGGCAATGATATATCCAATGGCACAGACCACCGCAACAATCATCGCATACTGCATCTGCGTCTGCACATGGTTGATGTGATTACTCTGCGCTCCGGCAGAGGACATAATCGTCGTATCGGAAATCGGTGATATATGATCTCCGCAGACAGCGCCTGCCAAAACTGCAGAAACGGCGATAATCATCATTTCATCATCAAATCCGGCATACATATTCACCACAATCGGCACCAGAATCGCAAAGGTTCCCCAGGAGGTTCCGGTAGAAAATCCCAGAAACATCGCAATCCCGAACATAATTGCAGGAATTACCACACTTGCCGTCATACTGGTACCTACCATACTGCGGACAAACTCTGCAATGCCAAGATTATCTCCCATTCCTTTCAAGGTCCATGCAAAGGTCAGAATCAAAATCGCAGGCATCATTAACTTCGCCCCTTCTGCCAGTGACTGCATAAAATCATGGAAGGAAATAACCTTTCTCGGAAGATACAGAAGCGCCATAAAGATAACTGTTACCGTCGTAGCAAAAATCAGGCTCATTTCCGCATCACAATTTGCAAATGCGTCGACTACATTTCCTGCACCGCCCAAAAATCCGGTATAGATCATGCCGAATACTGCCGATGCGATCAGCACTGCCACCGGAAGTACAAGATCGATCACTTTTCCGTTTGGATTGACCTTCTTATCTTCTTTCATTGACTCAAATTCTTCTCCGCCGGAAGTAAACAGATCTCCCTTTGCCGCATTCATCTCATGCTTTTTCATCAGTCCGAAATCAAAATTCCAGGCAATGATCAAAAATACCATGCCAATGGTAAGCAGCGCATAAAGATTGTAAGGAATTGTCCGCAAAAACAGCTGGAAGCCGGTCAGAGAACTATCCTCCGGTACATAAGAATTCACGGCTGCCGCCCAGCTGGAAATCGGTGCGATAATACAAACCGGAGCAGCCGTCGCATCAATAATATACGCCAGCTTTGCTCTGGAAACCTTATACTTATCCGTTACCGGACGCATCACAGAGCCCACCGTCAGACAATTAAAATAATCATCTACAAAAATCAAAACGCCAAGTCCCATGGTTGCAAACAGGGAAGCTTTTTTGCTTTTGATTTTCTGACTGGCCCAGTTTCCATAAGCTGCAGAGCCTCCGGACTGGGTCATCAGTACAATGATCATACCCAGCAGTACGTCAAAAATAATAATATTCAGATTCATATTTTCCGTCATTGTGGTAAACAACGTTTCAAATGTTCCCCAGGGCTGAAAGCCTGCTGTAAAAAGCGCTCCCAACAATACCCCCACAAACAGGGAACTATATACCTCTTTTGTAATCAATGCCAGTAAAATTGCTACAACCGGCGGAACCAAAGACCACCATGTTCCATACATAAAAATCTCCCCCTTCTTAGTGATGGAACAGACGAATGCCTGTAAAGCTCATCACCATTCCATATTTATTACAAGTATCAATGACATGATCGTCACGAATCGAACCGCCCGGCTGTGCAACATATTTCACGCCGCTCTTATGGGCTCGCTCGATATTGTCCCCAAAGGGGAAAAACGCATCCGAACCAAGGGTAACGCCGGACATCTGATCCAGCCAGGCACGTTTTTCTTCTTTGGTAAACACCTCCGGTTTTACTTTAAAAATATTCTCCCAGGCACCGTCTGCAAGCACATCCATATAATCCTCTCCGATATAAAGATCAATGGCATTGTCCCTGTCCGCACGGCGGATGCCGTCTACAAAGGAAAGTCCCAGTACCTTCGGCGACTGACGTAAAAACCAGTTGTCTGCCTTCTGTCCGGCAAGTCTCGTACAGTGAATCCTGCTCTGCTGTCCGGCGCCGATTCCAATTGCCTGTCCGTCTTTAACATAGCATACGGAATTGGACTGGGTATATTTTAAGGTAATCATAGAAATCGCAAGATCGATTTTGGCCTGCTTCGTCAGCTCTTTATTCTCCGTTACAATATTTTCAAAAAATGCATCGTCAATTTTGAGCTCGTTTCTCCCCTGTTCAAAGGTAATGCCAAATACCTGTTTCCGCTCAATCGGCTCCGGTACAAAATCGGGATCGATTTCGATGACATTGTAATTGCCGTTTTTCTTTGCCTTCAGGATTTCCAAAGCCTCCGGCTCATATCCCGGCGCAATCACGCCGTCGGATACCTCTCTTTTGATAATCAAGGCCGTTGCTTTATCACAGACGTCAGAAAGAGAAATAAAATCACCGAAGGAAGACATTCTGTCTGCACCTCTGGCTCTTGCATAAGCATTTGCCAAAGGGGTAAACGCTACATCCATATCATCTACCCAGTAAATCTTACGTTCCACTTCCGATAACGGAAGTCCCACAGCCGCTCCGGCAGGAGAAACATGCTTAAAGGAAGTCGCCGCTGCAAGTCCCGTTGCCGCCTTTAATTCCCGGACTAACTGCCAGCCGTTAAAGGCATCCAGGAAATTAATATAACCCGGTTTTCCGCTTAATACTTTAATGGGAAGTTCTCCGTTCTCTACATAAATACGGGACGGCTTCTGATTCGGATTACACCCGTATTTTAACTCCAATTCTTTCATAAACAATTCCCCCTATTTGTTCTTATTTACAATTCTGGATTCGTATGTTCCTGTTGCAAGATCAATATAACGCACAAACAGGGATACTTTATTTTCTTCATTTAAGCTGTTCCATACACGATCTGTAAACGTATCAATATCCCCTTCGATTTTGACCCATTCCGGTTCTCCTTCAAAGCTTGGCAGGGGATTACCGTCTCCCATATAAGTATGAATATAATGCCCTTCTCCATTCTGCGGATTTTCAT
>CANODN010000012.1 GCA_947564765.1 uncultured Roseburia sp.
TCCTTCATCCGATAATATTTCCGTTTTGTGCGGTAACCTTTTAATATGTCTAAAAGCTCTTCATGAGAAATATCCTCTGTGGCAATATCCAGCTCCAAAAGCCCGGCGGATACCGAAACTCCTACAGATACATTTACCGGCTTTACGGCATGATACCGGAGAAACCGCTTCGTACACCGCACCTCTCCCAGTCCCATAAGAATCTCTGTGCCTTCCTGCATCACCCGGTAAACCAGTTCCTCATCATTCCCGCAGTGCAGCTGGTCGTTCATAAGATCCACCTCCGGAAACAGCTGCATTGCCTGGTACAGCACTTCCTCTTCCCTCGCTCCATCCCGAAAGCTTTCGATTCCTCCTGTCTCTTCTTCTATTATTAAATCCAGCGCGGACACTTCTGTCTGCCCATATCCGGCATAAATGCCGCAGGTAGCATTTTCTTCCGTCGCATCCAGATAAAAGGTAAAATGTGCCTCCGGCATCAGATATCTGCGGATTTTCTCCGGCTCTGTTTCCGTAACCGCAACAACCTCCCTAAGCTTTGGAAGAACACGATAATAAAATTCCGACATATGGTTTCTTCCCACCTGAAAAGCAAACGCATCCTCTAATGAGATATCCGACAGAGGCTCTATCGTTTCCAAAAAATCACTGTCTACCCGGTTCAAATGGCCATTTCCGATAAAATATGCCGTTTCTATGCCATAATACAGATTCGGCAGATTCCCTGTTACATAAATACCGTGAAATTCATTTTTCACATCCAATGTTTCCGGTGCAATATGCATGGTCACCTGGGGATTACACTCGGAACAGGTCAGCATCTCTTTCTTTTTCTTCCGGCCTTCCTTGTCTTCAAATTCAACCGCTTCCTTTTCCAGCTGTTTATAAAACTCATCCAGCCGCCAGCCAAACAGATTCAATTCACTGCCGACACTCTTTAAATATCCGTAATAATTTCTGGATTCCTCCATCCTCTGTTTAAATTCTTCCTCTTCGGCCACAATCCGGTTGATAAAGCGAAGCCATTTTCTGCTCTGTTTTGTAAAATTATCCGGATTGTGATTAATCTTTGTATTGCTTCCATACGTAGCCATTGCAGATTCTTTGACGTTCTGACAGAATTCATCCAGCTTTTTGATAATAAAAAGACGTTTTTCTCCGATTTTAAAGGCTACGGATAATTTCCCGTTTTTTCTGGTCAGGCGGGGAATCAGGGTAAGGCTCCCCTCTTTTGCAGTGACATCTGATATCACCTGATTTGCTCTCTTTTTCTGGTAAAGATTCAAAAGCCATCTTGCGCTTTCATCCGTAGCGTCTCCCATATTATGTTTACTCAGATAATCCTGAATCAGAGTTAAAAGTCCTGCCACATAAGGACAACTGGATTGCCTTTGATACCATGCATAATAGTTTCTGCGGCATTTCGGACACCTGCATTCCAGCCGTTCCACTTCTGTACGGGAAAAAATGATCCGGACCGGAAATTCCTCTCTGCCGTTTCTCCCTGTTGCATCTGCCTGTCCCAAAAGCTCTCTGCCATTTTTCGTGTAACCGGATATCATCCGGTCTAATATAAGCGTTTCCTCTTTGCAAAATTTTTTACCTTCTAATCGTATTTTTCCAGGAATCTCTATGGATTTTAAGATTTTTTCAGATTGAAAATAATTATATTTTTCCAGCTCGGCAATACGGTCCGTATCCGGCTGCGCTTCCAGAACCTCTGTATCTTCCTGCGGACTTCCAAGAAGGGTATATTCCTGTTTCTTCCACTCTTTGATTTTTGGCATAAAACCTTACTTCTCCTCTGTAATCCAAAATATATGTTCCATATTAACATACTTTTCCTGTATCTGCATTATTTTTCTCCGTCAAACCTTGCACAGAACGAAAAGAATGTGTAAAATCAAATCATCCATTTCACACCTTAACCGGATACGCAACAAATTGATACAAAAAGAGGGACTCATTATGAAAAAAAAGATAAAAATTTTTGAACTTACACTGCTTTTACTGATACTCACACTATACGGCTGCAGCAAATCCAATGACGGCGCCATGCAGGAAGAATCGGAAACCTTATCTTCTGATACACAGCAGACCGATATTTTAAGCGATGACGGCACCGAAGCCGCCGTTTCAGAAATCACTTTGGAAACCGAAAACGAACTGCCTGCCGAAACTGAAAACACGCTTCCGGAAACAACCGATGATCCGGACAGTATTACTGTCACTGAAATTATCACCACCGATTCCGTAAATATTCGTATCGCTCCCGATCTGAATGCCGATGTTTACAAAACCGCAGGCCGCAGGGAAACGTTAAACAGAGTTTCGGAAGAAAACGGCTGGACAAAGATTTTGATTGAGAATACTTTTTATTATGTAAAAAGCGATTATGTAAAAGACAAGCCTCTCCCCGGCGAAAGTACAGGATATTTTGTCGCTATTGACGCCGGACATCAGGCAAAGGGGAACAGTGAAACAGAGCCGACAGGCCCTGGCTCGTCAGAACGAAAGGCAAAGGTAGCCAGTGGTACAAGAGGCGTCTCTTCCGGCCTTGCGGAATACGAGCTGACGTTACAGGTATCCTTAAAATTACGGGATGAATTGGAAGCAAGAGGTTATGAGGTCTTAATGATCCGGGAAAGCAATGACGTAAATATCAGCAATGCAGAACGGGCGGAAATCGCTAATCAGGCCGGTGCAGATGCGTTTATCCGCGTGCATGCCAACGGCTCGGAAGATGGCAGCGTAAACGGCGCCATGACGATCTGCCAGACGGCGGGCAATCCTTACAACGCCTCTCTGTACAATGAAAGCAAACGGCTCTCCTCCAATGTTCTGGACCACCTTTCGGCTGCTACGGGATGTAAGAAACAATATGTCTGGGAAACAGATACAATGACCGGCATCAACTGGTGTCAGATACCGGTCACAATCGTTGAAATGGGTTATATGACAAATCCCACGGAAGATACCAATATGGCAGATGCCTCTTATCAGTATAAAATTGCCGAAGGGATTGCAAATGGAATTGATGCTTATTTTGAGAATTGATTTTTGTTCAAACTTTATTTCTCCACCCCTGCATTTTTCGCATAAACCGATACCGACAGCAGATAACAGATCAAAAAGAATACAAATATCACGCCGACGCTGCCCAGATAAATCACAAGAAGACTGGTATACATCATCTTTTCCAGTGCATGTACTGAAAAATATGCCGACAGCATCATAACAAGAAACGGCAGCGCATATGCGGTAAGCAGCTCATGGGAAAGTGATTTTTTCAGCGTTTTTCCTGCAATACCAAGCTTCTTTAAAATCTGATAGCGTTCTTTTTCCTCAAACGCATCATTATAAAGCTTCATAAACAAAATACTTCCGCTGGCCAGTATAAATACCATAAACATAAAAATGCAGACCGTGTACAATACCTTAATCCACTCGATTTCGCTGCTGTTCGGATCAATCACTACTTTTGCCGTGTAATTGTCATCCGCATCGCTGACAATCGTATCCAACTCATCCCGGGATGCTGCAAAATTATAAATATCTTCGATTCTGTAATTATAGGTATACAGCTCTGTCCCAAGGGGCTTCAGTTTTTCGTATTCTGCATCATTGACCATATAAAAGCTGATCTGTTCCTGTAAGTAACCCAGATACGGGGTATTGGTTTCCACTGTCTGGCGGTAGGTTTTCCCGTTGATGCAGACCTTCTCATTGGAACGATCCGTCAGCAGTGACAGAAGATGTAATCGGGATACCTGAATAATCTCGTCATCTCCTGGCTCCTCCAGCTCAAATTCCATTCCGGTTTCTTTGGCAAGCGTCTTGATCTGGGACCAGGAAAGCACCGAATAACTGCTGTACTGAAATCTGGTATCAAACAACGAAGGGTCCAGATTTAAAATCGCAGCCTCTGCGGCATAAGAAATCGAATTATCTTTTTCAATCAAAGACTGTACTTTCTCATCCAGTCCCGCCTGACTGCTTAGAATCTGATAGGTATAAGTGTTCCTGAAATGCACCATTCCTTCATAACGAACCTTCATGGCAAATCCGGTGGCCAGAGCCGTGACAGAACACAGCATCAGCACACAGGTCATCGCATAGGTCCGGTAATTTTTTTTCATGCGGAAAATCACGTTATTGATCCAGAGATTTCTCTCCTTTTGATAAAGAAATTCTTTCTTTCTGGCAAACCACTGAAACAGAGCTGGAATAAATCCGCCGAACAGCAGATACACGCCGATCACCACAAGAACAACTGCGGCAAATACATTTCCCATAACCTCCTGTCCGCCTTCTTTTATGGCAAGATAATATCCGGAAAACAGAACGCAAAGGCCCAGAACGGTTTTTATCATCAGAAAAAATGTATTCTGTCTGACATATTCATTGTGCCTTGCCGCAGACACCATTTCCAGCACACTGCTTCTTACAATATTCACATAGCCTTTGATCACGAAGATCAGGTACATAACCAGATAAACGGCAATTGTCACCAGAACCGGCGTCAGCGAAACCCGGAAGGAAATATCTACGGTAATATCTGAAATCGCCAGCAATATCATCTGAAACAGCCATGTGGTAAGCAGCCCGAATCCAATTCCCAGAACTACGGAAGAAATGCCGATCATGGTAGTCTCTATCATATACATCCGCCCGATCTTCTGATTGGTCAGTCCCATAAAAACATAAATTCCGATTTCTTTTTTCCGTTTCGTCAGAAATACGTTTGTCGCATACCAGAGAAAGAAAAACATAAAGCAGCCCAGTACAAAAGAAATCACCTGTATCAGAATATCAATGTACTCTTTATTCTTTCCGCCCAGTCCTTCAAAAATGTCGGAATAAATCAGATTTTGAAAATTCAAAAACACTAAAATGGTAAATGCCAGCGATATCATAATGGCAAGATAGCTTTTAAAACTGCTTTTAAAATTCTGCAGAGCCAGTTTCATCATACTCACGAGAAATCACCTCCCATGGATGCCTGCATATCGGTGATTCTGTCGTAAAATTCTTTCCGGTCCGCCCCTTTGCTTAATCTGCAGGAAATCTGGCCGTCATTTAAAATATACACATCTTTGGCATAGGATGCACTAAATGCATCATGGGTTACCATAAGAATTGTAGCTCTGCCGCTATCATTGACCATTTTTAAACATTCCAGCAGATCTTTGCTGGAACGGGAATCCAAAGCGCCTGTCGGTTCGTCGGCAAAAATAATTTCCGGATCAGTAATCAGCGCACGGCATGCAGCTCCCCTTTGCTTCTGGCCTCCCGATAACTGATAGGGATATTTATCCAGATGCCCTTTTAAGCCGAACATTTCGCCAAGCTCTTTTGCTTTGGCAATACATGCGCGCCCGGAAACGCCGTTTAACGACAGGGGAAGGGCGATATTGTCCTGCAGCGTCATCGTATCTAACAGGTTATAATCCTGAAAAATAAATCCGATTTTGTCCCTTCGCAGTTTTGACAGCTCTTTGTTGGGAATTCTCGTGATATCCTGTCCGTCAAGAAGAATCAGCCCCTGGGTAGGCTTATCAATAGTGGAAAGGAGATTCAGCAAGGTTGTTTTACCGGAACCGCTGGGCCCCATGACTGCGATAAACTCATTCCTGCGGATTTCCAGATCAATTCCTTTCAAAACAGTTGTATGAAATCCTTTGGTACCATAATTTTTGACTAAGTTTTTGATTTCCAGTACTTTTTTTTCGTTCATATTCATAATCCTCCTTACGGAAGCTATTATAAAATAAACGCTTTAAAAAAATCCTTACAAGAAGATTACATTTTTGTAAGGTTCAAAATTACTCATCCATTTTCGCCAGCTTTGCCGCCTGATCCGCAGCGAGACAGGCATCAATAATTTCCTGAATATCCCCGTTCATGATTTTGTCCAGTTTATATAAAGTAAGTCCGATTCTGTGGTCAGTAACACGTCCCTGGGGGAAATTATAGGTACGGATCTTTTCGGAGCGGTCTCCCGTACCGATCTGGCTTCTTCTGGCTTCCGCCTCGGCGTCATGCGCCTTCTGACATTCCATATCATATAGTTTGGCCCGCAGAAGCGCAAACGCTTTTGCCTTATTCTGAAGCTGTGATTTCTCCGTCTGACTGTATACCACAATTCCCGTGGGATAATGCGTAAGACGTACCGCAGAATCTGTTGTATTGACACACTGGCCTCCGTTTCCGGACGCACGCATAACATCGATACGAATATCTTTTTCATCGATTTCCACTTCTACTTCTTCCGCCTCCGGCATCACCGCCACACTGATCGTAGAGGTATGAATCCGTCCGCCGGATTCCGTTTCCGGCACTCTCTGCACACGATGTACACCGGATTCATATTTCATAACAGAATAAGCGCCCTGTCCCGTAATCATAAACGTGACGCTTTTCATACCGCCGATGCCGATTTCTTCGCATTCCATCGTCTCTACCTTCCAGCGTCTGCCTTCTGCATAATGCACATACATACGATAGATTTCTGCCGCAAACAGAGCTGCTTCATCTCCTCCGGCCCCGGCACGGATTTCCACGATTACGTTTTTATCATCATTGGGATCTTTGGGTAAAAGAAGAATTTTTAATTTTTCCTCTAATTCCTCTACCTTTGCCTTCGATTCGTTTAATTCTTCTTTGGCCAGTTCACGCATCTCTTCATCGCTTTCTTCGTCCAAAAGCATCAGAGACTCTTCAATATTCTGCTGGTTCTGCTTATATGCCTTGTATGCCTCTACAATGGGCGTCAAATCGCTCTGCTCCTTCATTAGCTTCCGAAAACGTTCCGGATCTGATGCCACATCGGGTTCACTTAACTGATTCAATACCTCTTCCAAACGCAATACCAGATCTTCTAATCTATCAAACATGTTTTCCTCCTATGACTACCCGGTCAAGTCCTGCCAGGTCTTTTATTACTTTTACTCCCTGATATCCTGCCTGTTCCATTCGCGCAGACACTTCCTCCCCCTGATCATATCCGATTTCAAACATCAGATATCCGCCGGGATTTAAATAGGAATATCCTTCTTCTATCATTCTTTTATAAAACACCAGTCCGTCTTCTTTCCCATCCAAAGCCAAACGCGGTTCGTGTTCCTTTACCTCCGGCATCAGTGTTTCTATTTCTGCTGTGGGAATATACGGCGGATTTGATACAATGATATCAAATGTTCCTTTTATTGGTTCGAACAAATCTCCCTGCACAAAAACCGGTACTGCCTGATTCCGCTTTGCATTCTTTTCGGCAACACGAAGGGCTGCTGCCGAAATATCGGATGCCGTTCCATAAAGATCTGGTCTGTTTTTTAAAATACTGATAATAATACAGCCGGAGCCGGTACATAGATCTAAAATCCGCATACCCGGTTTTGTTCTTTTCAACGCTTCCTCCACAAGAATTTCCGTATCCTGTCTGGGAATCAAAACATCCTCGTTTACCAGAAAGGACAGCCCCATAAATTCCTGTTCGCCTGTAATATGCTGCAGCGGAATATGACTTGCCCGTCTTTTCAGTACGTTTTCATATGCTTCCTTTTGCTCCCCTTGTATTTCTTCCTGCATATGCAGATAATAAAAATTCCGGTCTATGCCGCAGATCATAGCAAGCAGCAGCCAGGCGTCTGTTTTGGCGTCCTCCACTTCATTTTCCTTTAAAAACATTTCGCCCTGTTTCAAAGCTTCTTGATAGGTCATTCCAACTCCTTTACATATGATTTCCAATCAAAAACAGCTTCTACAGATGCGATACCGACTTCGATCATCGCATCCTCCGGCTCCCTGGTGGTAATCTTCTGTAAAAGAAGTCCCGGTTTGCTCAGCAGATTGACAATCACATTGTCGCTTCTTCCTGCCAGACGTATAAATTCATAGGATACGCCCGCTATGACAGGAATCAAAACCAGACGCAGCACAAGACGAAGCACCGCGGAATCCACCTGTATCAGCATAAAAAACAAAATACTGACCAGCATAACAATCAGCAGAAAGCTGGTCCCGCAGCGTTTATGAAGCCTGGAGCTTTTTCTGACATTTTCCACTGTCAAATCCATTCCGTGTTCAATGCAGTTAATACACTTATGCTCCGCTCCGTGATACATATATACCCGTTTGATATCGGACATCAATGAAATCCCGGCCACATAGCCGACGAAGATCAAAAGCCGCAAAACTCCCTCCAGTAAAGCAATCAGCCACCGGGAAGAAATCACTTTACGGAACAAAAGAGAAATCCCATACGGCAGTATCATAAAAATACCGATTGCCAGCACAATGGATGCCGCTACGGTAAGTCCCATCAAAAAATCTTCTTTTTTCTTGTCCGTCTCTTTTTTCTCATCTTCTTCTTCAAAAAAAGATGCCGAAAAGGTAAGTGTTTGAAATCCCAGTGTCAAAGATTCCACAAAATTAAATACCCCTCTTAAAACCGGCAGCTTTTTGATTTTTTTATTTTTTACAATACCCGAATAGGCGGATTTATCTACTACAATTTCCCCATCGGGCTTGCGGACTGCCACAGCGTACCTGTCACCGTTTTTCATCATGACGCCTTCCATAACCGCCTGTCCGCCAATTCCTGAATATTTCATAGCTTTCTCCTGTGATCTAAGCGGCAGGACTGCCGCCTGCGCAAAGTCTCCTGCCTGCCATACAGCTGCGAAAAAATATCCCCTGTAAGACCTGCCGGCAATGCAAAAACCCTCCGGGCATCCCATTATGACGCATTTCTTTGAAACGGTCTCTTAGGGTATAAAAAAGGTTGAGATTCCGTCAACCTCAACCTTAGCATGCACCGTATGTTATTGCTGTTTGATACCGTACTTCCTGTTAAACTTATCAATACGTCCGCGTGCCTGAGCGGTCTTCTGCTGGCCTGTATAGAACGGATGGCATTTGGAACAGATTTCAACATGAATGTCTTTCTTTGTTGAACCTGTAACGAATGTATTTCCACAGTTACATGTTACAGTTGCCTGATTGTAATCCGGATGAATTCCCTCTCTCATGTCTTTCACCTCCCACACGATTTTCCTATTTTAAACATAAACGTTTATTTGCAATCTAATAAACAGCTTATTTAGTATAGCATAATGCATACTAATATGCAAGCTTGATTTTTATTAAATTTTTTCAGATTGTAACCATCATAAAATACTTCTTCTGCTAAATAATATCTAATTCCTGTAATTTCGCCTGAAATTCATTTACTGTCATATTTTTTCTTTCTGCCGCGGATTCTATTGTGATTAAATTATCACAAACCAGTCCATACAATGTTTCAAATTCGCCTTTTTGCATACCTTTTTGCAATCCCTTTTGCAAACCTTCTTTCATCTTTGCTTCATCCCTTAAAACCAGCTGGGGTTCCATAATTTCCATTAATGCTTCATACATATTACCATCTCCAATCAATTTCTCTACCATTCGTTTATTCGCCGTTAAACTTACTTCCAAAACAGAATCCGCCATTTCCCTATCCTCTGTTTCCGTAAGATTCTGCATCGTATCTAATAATCTCTGAATATCTTCCTTCTGTAAATTTTCGGACAGCGCTCTAAGCCATGTGTGAGTATCCTGATTTAATTCTTTTGTAACAATGATTTGTACAGGAAATAAAACGGTTCCTTCAATCCGATAAACTCCTTTTGACTGAGGCTCCAAACTATATCCATGTTCATCAAAGTATTTAAATAATTCCCTTGGTCTGGATTCTCTGATAATGGAAACTGTTATGTCGTCTGCTTTCCGCTCATCTACTGTTTTTCCATACGCTTTATAAAGACTTGCATATGCCATTGACTTATAAAACACGTCAATATCCAGGCTGTCTTTCGGCGATTTATACTCTATAATATTATGTCCCCGAAAGAATGCGCCTATTTCATTCATAATATGAACAGAGGCATCTTTTTTTATAATCAAAAGGTCAACTTCCAACGGCTTTGTATTCAGATTATGTTCTTTTTCAAATATTAAATCATTTCGATTTTCTTTAAATTCCAGATTCATAGCAGCCACAAATCCCGGGTGCCATTGTATTTTCGTATCTTTCATATTGCTCCTTCTTCTATCAGTATAGCATATTCCGGCAGCTTTCAAAAGCTGCCGGAAAAATTTTATCTTTCTTTTTCACACATCAAATCCCTGACCACTTCCCCCGCAATCAAAAGTCCTGCCACAGAAGGCACAAACGCCACACTCCCCGGCACAGCCTTTCCACCCTCTGTAAACTTCTGTCCCTCACCCATATAAACAGGTTCTTCCTCCGAATACACCACCTTTAAATCTTTCACGCCTCTTTTTTTCAATTCGCGCCGCATCACTCTTGCCAACGGGCAGACCCTGGTCTGATAAAGATCCGCCACCTGAAACTGTCCGCCATCCAGTTTATTCCCTGCTCCCATACTGCTGATAATTGGAATATTTCTGGCTTTGGCTTCCATAACAAGCGCAATTTTGGCACTTACGGTATCCACAGCATCTACAATATAATCATATTCTGCAAAGGGAATCTCTGCTTCCTGTCCCGGCAGAAAAAAGCAGTTAAAAATCCTTACATCTGCATCGGGATTAATCAAATGCATCCGTTCCTTCATAACCTCTGTCTTATAACGTCCCACCGTATCTCTCAGCGCAATAATCTGCCGGTTTAGATTGCTTAGGGATACGGTATCCGCATCAATCAGATCAAATGCACCGATACCGCTTCGGACAAGGGCTTCACATACATAACCGCCCACTCCGCCGATTCCAAATACTGCCACGCGGGATTTCAAAAGCCTGTCCATGGCCTCCCCGCCAAGCAGTCTTCTTGTTCTTTCAAAAGGATCTGCCATGTGTGCCTCTCTTTCTTTACTGTGCCGTTCCGGCTGCCGCAGCCGCTGCTGCCTCTGCCGCCGCCTGGGCCTTTAATGCTGCAAGCTGGGCCTCCGATGCTGCCAGAACGTCATAATTCGGTACCAGGGCTTGTCCTTTGGGAGAAAGCATATTATACAGCTTTCTCGCCATAACAATGGCTGGTTCGCTTTCCAGCGTTACTTCTCCGATACTCTGAATCAGGGCCGTAACCTGCGCCGCCTCCTGCGCCGCCACTGCGGCGCTTTCCGTTCCCGGCAGCGTATAAACAATTACAGGATCTCCCTCTTCAATCTGTTCAAATATCTTCTCCGCCGCACTTCTGGGCAGATTGATACAGCCATGGGAACCGCTGGTTTTATAAATACCGCCGCC
Organism: uncultured Roseburia sp.; assembly: GCA_947564765.1. Lineage (GTDB taxonomy): Bacteria > Bacillota > Clostridia > Lachnospirales > Lachnospiraceae > Roseburia_B. The sequence goes on from CANODN010000012.1 coordinate 11,257, forward strand.
AAAACTGCTTCTCCAGGACGCATCATGCATTCCTACATTATTGCAAAACGGCATCCAGTAATCCACCGGCGTGGCATAATTTTCCCCTTTTAATACTGCATCCCTCTGCTTATACGTCAATCCGTAAATTCCGGTAGGCGTATCGTAATTTCTGGAAATATTTCCGGACACAAAATCCGACTCAACCACCAGGGAGCCGTTTTTATAAAAGAACAAATGCTGAGCCGTCAAATTGATTTCCACATAAGTATCTCCGTAATCATTTTCCCCGCGGCTGGCTCCTCTTCTCTCATATGTAATTTCACGTTTTTTGGAGACGCCTTCTTTGAGGTCTTTGATAATCTGTTCTTTTTCCCCTGCTTTATCAACTTTCCATCCATAATCTCCATTGACAATATCCACAGTCGTGCCATAAGAGGTTTTTAGGGTATGCTTACGGAATACCGTATTGTGGGCGGACGCCAGCTCATCCACATACTCTGCCACCTTCTCTTCATTAATCGAAACCTGCGTATCCGTAACATCCAACCATTCATGGGTGATGCTACCGTCTAACGTTTCTGTTTTTTCCGCTTCATCGTATGTGATCACAACGCCGGTATACTGATTCAGTGTATCTACCAGCTGAATCAGTTCTTCGTTATCCGATGTTATTTTGGGCTTTGCATAACAATTTTCTTCTTCTAAGGATATGGTATCCTTCAGACCGGCAATTCCCTCTTTTAATGCCTTAAGCAGCGCTTTTTTCTTTATTTTGCTGCCCTGCTCCTGCGGCACAATTTCATAACCGTTTGACGAATATTCTGAGCAGTGTGCATCCTTTGGACTCTCCTGATTCTCCTTCTGCATACATTCCAGCTTTGCGGCTGCCTCTTCCAATTCCTCTTCCGAAAAATCCACCATTGTCGCTTCACTTAAATTCTGCGGCACAAAAAAGGAAACCGGCCATCGAAATGCATTCTGCTTATCCACCAGTTTGGAAATGCTGTCCCCAAATTCCGGTTTCAGAGAAATATCTTCTCCCCTAATCTCTTCTTCCCCTTCATTTCGTTCCTCAAGTTTCAGCACATATCCGTCAATTTCTGCTTTGATCATTTCTTCTGCCCATTCTGCTGATTTTCCGGATACCTTCATTCCGTTTAACGTTGTAGACGGTAAAAAGCGGTTGTGGAAATAAGCGGTTACTCCAAAATAAATAACTGCTATTCCACTGCATAGGATAATTACTGCTATTTTGGCAGAAAACCTCTTTTTGCCTTCTGCTGTTTCCATATGTTTGTTTCCCTCCTGCTTTACTTCGTATTCTCATGGTTCTGCAACAAGTGCAAATTCCCCGGCAAAATACGAATCATTTATTTCTATAATATATTCAGCACAGATTTTTTTGCGCTTTCCTGAAAACCTTCTATTTCATACTGGCCTTTTTGCTGATTCCTGCTTTTTTCAACTTTTTCAAAAGCGATGCTTTCTGTTTCTTTTTCATGCCCTTTGTTTTTATTTTGATTTGGCCGGCTGTCTTTTTCAACGCCCCTGCCTGAATCGTTTTTAATGCAGTTCCGTTGATTTGAATCGTTTTCAGTTTCTTACAGTTGAAAAAAGCTTTTTTGCCGATTTTTTCCACATGCCTGCCAAGAATCAACTTTTTCAATTTTTTACTGCCTTTACATGCACCCGGTGCAATTTCCACTACTCTGCAGGGTATCCCGTTCATTACAACTTCATCCAAAACTGTTAATTTCGCTGCTTTTTTATTGATCATCTCCACCAAAACAGCCGTCCGTTTTTGGACATCCAGAACCCGATACCGTCCGTTTTCTGCAATCTGCTCCGCACCTTCTGTTAAAACCGGTTTGAACTCCTGTTTCGTCACCATAATTTTTATGGTTATAGTAAGATTCTCCGGCAAAATTACCCATTCCGGTACAAAATCAAAAACAAGAGTCCCCACAAATTCCTGTGTACTTCCCACTTTGGTAAGATCAATGGTATTGTTCCGATTCCATACGATCCGATAAGTCAAATCTGTGCCGTTTGCCGTTATTACCCCCGATGCAGGGAGCACACCTTCTCCAAGCATATCGGCAGAAACAGCAGTCCCATTGCTGCCTGCTATTTCCGCTGACTCCAATACGGGAAGATCAATCATAACCTTTAAGTGATCAAAATCACACACGGAAACACCGCTGGTCTGATGATTCTTATCGCAGGTAACAATACGGGTTTCCTGATTCCGATCTACAGTAATGCATTCCGAAAACTCCACATCCCCCTCCCGCTTTATTCCGGTTGCCGGCGAAATGGGAACCAAAACCACAGATTCCTTCCTGCTGTCTCCCTTTGCGGCATAAAGTCCGTTTACCAGCTTAATTCCTTCTATGGAAATCGTATCTACATCATCTGTAATATGGTCAATCCGGTATACGCCGTCTGCAGCCGTCAAAGTCGTTTCTCCGTTTTTTATGGTCAGATTAGAAATATCATAGCCCTCTTTTGGAACAATCTGAAACAAAAAGGAACCGTCTTCGGGTATTTTCCCATTCACGTATCCCTCCAAGGGCTTGATCTCATATCCGCCCTTTTGGGGAAACAAAACAAGATAACCCAGATGCTCCCATTTTGCCCAGAATTCTTTTTCTCCTGTAGTCCCGGAAGCAATACTGCTTACAGGCTCTCCCAGACACGCTTCATTATCATACCAGCCTAAAAATTCCGCTCTTGTCTTTGACGGCACCGGAAGGGTAACGGCAGTCTCAACATTATAAGTCCCTGATGCTTCGCCCTCTCCTCCGTTCAAATGATAGCGAATGTCATAATCAATACATTCTTTCTGGCATGTAATCATTACCACCGTATCAGTATCCGGCAGCACATATGTATTTTCTTCCTGACCGGAAGGCATCAGACCTGCCGCATCTATCTCCCACAGGTATCCTTCGATATGCTCATTCATCTGCAGACTGACTGTTTCACCGGCCTTTGCATAGAAAACGCCTTCTGTGATCCCATGAAGAGAAGGAAAATGCTCATTTGCAGCATTCTGATCCACCGTCACCCGGATCACTGCTTTATTCTCCTCATTTGCCCAGACCGGCAGCCCTTCCTTTTGTGACCATTGACAAGTATTTGCTTTCGTTTGTCCAGCGGTATTTAAATAATACGCTGTTTTGGCCGATGCAAATTCCTCCTCTGTCATGCTTCCCGAAGAATCTGCAGGGCTGTAGCCTCCCTTTGCACAACTGGTGTCCAGATAATAACAATTGGACAGCGTTCCGCTTTTGTAACAGTAAACTGCCCCGGCTCCTCCTTCCGATACCCGCAGGATGTTGCCGTAATTGTAGCAGCTGTCTGTATTTCCGTACAACCAGACCCCGATTCCCGCTGTTTTTGCCTCTGTTTCCGGGTTTCCGCTTATCACCGCCAGATTGCAGCACATACTGACAGAGGAATCTCCGCTGCCATATCCTGTAATCCCGCCTATTGCACCTATACTGTCCGAACGAATTTCTCCTCTGGTTATGCATTTTGTTATGCTGCCGTTGTTGTAACCGGTGATTCCCCCTCCATAAAGAGAAGAATCCTGCTGATTTTGAAACGTAATGGTTCCACTGATTCCGCATTCCTCTATTGTTCCGGCATTATAGCCGACGATTCCTCCGATTCCGCTGTAATTTGCATCCGATACGACGGTTCCTTCCACCAGACAATTCCGAATCGTTCCGGCATTCATACCTGCCAGGCTGCCGGAATAGGAAGCACCCAATTGAAACGTCCCATCTGTAACCGTTACATTTTTTACAACGCCGCTTTCTCCAATCGATCCGAACAATCCTCCGTAACTGTATTGATATGCATACGTCAGATGACAGATTGTATAGCCACAGCCATCAAACGTTCCCTCAAAAGGATGATTCACATCGCCAATTCTTGTATGCGTAATTCCTGTCATATCCAGATCATTTGTAAGATATACGGTTTGATCTTTATAGCTTTCTCCCAGAGACACCGATTTTGCAAATGCTTCAAATGCCTCTTCATCCGAAATTGCGATTCTGGATGGCGCCAGATTTTCTCTGGCGGACTTCAGAGAAAGAATCGCTTTTATAATATCGCTTTCTGACGCATTTTGATTTTGACAAATCCCGGCTGCCTTCTGCCTCTCCGTTTCCAGATTTGTCCATGTTCCGGCCGTATAATCTGTTTCCTTAAGCGCCTCTGTTTCTTCTATTAAATTCTGAAGCTTTTTCTGAATCTGTAATACATCTCCCTGGGAAATATCATTTGTAAATGCTTTGATACATACATTATGATAATCCTCGCCACAATCTTTGGTATCTCTCCAGCCGCTGCCGGTATAAAAAAATGATTGACCGGCTGCTGACGAATATTGTGTTCCATACTCAAAATAAAAACAGGCATCCTCTTCGTCCTTTGAAATCAATTCCACCGATACGGCATATTTCATTCCGGAATTCAAAGGTACGCTCTCGTCCAGCAAAATGGTATGATATCCCGGATATTCCAAAGAGCCTTCCTGCGAATACACCAGCATTCCGTCAGAAGGAATCTCCATCTCTGCTTCGCTCTCTGCATAAATCCGGATACAGTAATCATAATTCCTGTAAGCAGGAAAAGAAACCGCCCGCAGCTCTTCTGCAGACTGCGCAACAAATACATTTGCTGCCTGTTCATAACCGATACTGGCAAGGGCTAACGCTCCATCATATGTATAGATGTGATCAAAATAGTCTGCAGATTCTGCCCGGAAGCTGCAAAATGACGTCAGTGTCGCATCTTCATAGGAGATCCAAAAATATCCGTTATCTCCCCAGTTCTCACCCCAGCTGTTTCTGCAAAGCCATGCACCATCTTCATTTGGCTGCGCTCCGTTATCATTAAACTCTGTTTTTGGATAATGATCATCCCAGCCTGCAATAACAACTGCGTGATCTGTCTCATGATACTCCCTGTGGTATACCTTCTCTAAAGCACTTGCAATCGTTCCGTCGCCGGTATAAAAAGAACACATGACTGCACCTGTTTCCATAACAGCTTTTTTGACGTCCTCCGGAGTATCTAATACAACTGCATCCATCAGCTGGGATACAGAAGAGGTCCGGTCCGTTTCACTCAAATCGGTCATCTCACCATAAGACGCATAGGGATACTCGCTCTCTGCCGCAGCTCCATACCCATTGGATAATACGGCTCTTGCCTGATAATAATTGCCGCCGCCATACCAGCCGTATTCCTGGCTGCTGTTGTCTTCTCCGTCGCCAAGACGCTCATCTCTTCGATGTGCAAAATAAGACAGGTGACGCTCCGAATAATCTACATCAGATATATCTGCCAGCTCTTTTTTGACCATATTAGACTCCATGGAACAGATTGCCGCATGCGCCCAGCAGGTCCCCCATTGTCCCTGATTTCTCACTGCAGGAAGCTCCTCCTGCGTCACCATATTGTACGCAGCCGGAAACACTGTTCTTCCATAGCCATACAGACTCTGACCGGATTGCTCATAAGAGGATTCACCCTCTACTTCTCTTCCCTCTTCATCTATCCACACCATGTTCTGATAACCGGAGGAAGAAGCTTCGCCTTGGTTTACAAGCCTGTACAAAGACGTCTCTTCCTCTTCCAATCTTGCTTCCGGTTCTTCCATTTCCTCTGATTCAAAAACATCCGCTGATACCTTCTCCCCATATACGTATGTATCCGGTATTGCCGTACAAAACATTCCTGCCGCAAGTAATGCAGCTAGTTTCTTTTTTTCAAAATATGCTTTTCCCATAAATATATTCCCTCATAAAATAATTTTATATATCCCAAAGATTCTCTGAAAAAATTTTAACACATCCTGTTTCTATCCTGCGGATTCCCTGCGGTATTTTCACTATCCGTCCAGTCCCCTGATAA
>CANODN010000013.1 GCA_947564765.1 uncultured Roseburia sp.
TGTCGCGAAACTGGGTTAACGTGGAAAATTCCATGTCCCACTATCTTCCGGATTCCATGGCAAATTTTCTGTTCGTAACGCATCCGAAATATCAGGCAGAAAAGCTTTTTGAAGCATTAAAAGAAGCAGGGATTTATGTCCGTCATTTTAAACATCCCAAGCGTATTGAGAACTATCTGCGGATTACAATTGGAACAAGGGAAGAGATGGAAGCTCTGTTTGCGTTTTTGAAGCAATATGTCAAAGGATAGGAGTATGTGATGTTAAAAAAATATTTTTACATTTTTGTGATTTCAATGGTTCCGTTGGTGGAGTTAAGGGGAGCGATTCCGGTTGCAGAAGGACTTAACCTTCCGTTTCTGCCGTCCTATATTGTCTGTATTATCGGAAATATGCTTCCGGTTCCGATCATTTACCTGTTTGCCAGAAAGGTTTTGGAATGGGGAGCAGATAAGCCTCTGATCGGTAGATTTTTCTCTTTCTGTCTGGAAAAAGGAGAGAAAGGCGGACAAAAGCTGCAGGCAAAGGCCGGAAGAGGACTTTTTCTGGCGCTTCTGTTGTTTGTAGGAATTCCGGTGCCCGGAACGGGTGCATGGACGGGAACCCTTGCTGCAAGTATTCTGGATATGGATTTTAAATCCAGTATTATGGCTGTTATGCTTGGGGTTCTGCTGGCAGGCGTTATCATGGGCATAGCAAGTAAAATGGTGTTTGGCGTGTTTGCTTAAAATAAAAGAGAACCTCCGATGGTATGGCATATCTTCGGAGGCTCTTTTTTTGCAGTGAAATGGATTTGACTATTTATTCGATGCCGAACCGTCTGCAGCGCTTTTAGCGAATTCTGTGGTTATCAGATTTTCATACGGCGGACGGTCGGTAAGCTGACCGGATTCCTCTAAAATGTCAAGGAGCAGTGTATAAGCATCCTCTGTAAAAATGACATCTTCTTTCCAGGTATCCTGTTTTTGATAACGTTCTACGATGGCGGTGATTGTGGACTCCTCGGTATCGGGAAACTGGGGAGCAATGGCTTTTGCAATTTCTTCGCTGGTGTGTTCATTGACATACTGCATGCCTTTCTGCAGGGCGTTTGTGAAGGATTGGATAATCTGCGGATTATCTTTGATATAGCTTTCCTTTGCAGAAAAGGCGGTATAGGGCACGTAGCCGGAGTCTACGCCTAAAGAGGCGACAACGTAACCGGCATGTTCTGTTTCCAGGGCGGTGGCTGAAGGCTCAAACTCTACCGTAAAATCTCCCTGTCCGCCTGAAAATGCCGCTGCAGTGGAGCCAAAGTCAATGCTCTGGTCAATCATAAGATCTGCCATAGGATCGATGTTATTCTTCTTTAAAACGAATTCAAACACCATTTCCGGCATACCGCCTGCCCTGCCTCCAAGCACATTCTTGCCCTTCAGATCGCTCCACTTAAAATCTTCTGCAGGCTCTCTCGCCACCAGGAAATTTCCTGCGCGCTGGGTAAGCTGTGCAAAATTTAATACAACATCAGAAGCGCCTTCGTTATAAGTGTACACAGTGGTTTCCGGTCCCATAAAACCGATGTCTGCTTCCCCGGAGAGTACGGCAGTCATTGTTTTGTCGGCTCCAAACCCCGTAACAAGCTCCAAATCAATTCCCTCTTCTTTAAAATAGCCTTCCTCTATAGCGGCATACATAGGAGCATAAAAAATAGAATGGGCAACTTCATTTAATACAACTTTTTTCCCGGGAGTACTGCCGGCCTTTTTACTGCCGCAGCCGGTCAGGGCCAGTAAAGACATCGACAGAATAAGAAGCAGCGCCAGAGCGCTTTTTTTAAAATGAAACTGAACTAACAATAGAAAGTCCTCCATGAAATAAAAATTATATTATATGTTATGTGGAAAACAAAAAAATGACACGGCAGTATTTTGAAAAGCAAAGGAAAACTTGACAAACCAAAACCTTGCAGTCTACAATAAGAAGCGCGGTAAACACGCAGAAAACAGATAAAACAGAAAGGAATCAAACAAATGGCAAAAGAAAAGAAATTAGTGGAAGCCATTACCTCCATGGAGGAGGATTTTGCACAATGGTACACAGATGTAGTAAAAAAAGCGGAATTAATTGATTACTCTTCCGTAAAGGGATGCATGATTATCAAGCCGGATGGATATGCCATCTGGGAAAATATTCAGGCAGAGCTGGACCGGAGATTCAAAGAAACCGGAGTCGAAAATGTATATATGCCGATGTTTATTCCGGAGAGCCTTTTAAATAAAGAAAAAGATCATGTAGAGGGCTTTGCCCCAGAAGTGGCATGGGTAACCCACGGGGGGACCAATCCCCTGCAGGAGCGTCTTTGCGTCCGTCCCACATCAGAAACGCTTTTCTGCGATTTTTATAAAAATTTAATCCAGTCTTACAGAGATTTGCCCAAGGTATATAATCAGTGGTGTTCGGTTGTTCGATGGGAAAAAGAGACAAGGCCGTTTCTTCGTTCCAGAGAGTTTTTATGGCAGGAAGGCCATACGGCGCATGCGACGGCAGAAGAAGCAGAAGAACGTACCATTCAGATGTTAAACGTTTATGCGGATTTTTGCGAAGAAGTACTTGCCATGCCGGTTGTCCGGGGTAAAAAGACAGAGAAGGAAAAGTTTGCAGGAGCGGAAGCAACCTATACGATCGAAGCGCTGATGCATGACGGCAAGGCGCTGCAGTCCGGAACCAGTCATAATTTCGGAGACGGATTTGCAAAAGCCTTCGGTATTCAGTATACGGATAAAGATAATCGCCTGCAGTATGTACATCAGACTTCCTGGGGCATGACAACCCGTCTGATTGGTGCAATTATTATGGTGCACGGAGACGATTCCGGTCTGGTGCTTCCGCCGAGGGTTGCACCGGTACAGGTCATGGTAATCCCCATCCAGCAGCATAAGGAAGGTGTTCTGGACAAAGCGGCAGCGTTAAAGGAACGTCTCGCAGCGGCCGGCATTCGGGTGAAATTGGATGACAGTGAAAAGAGCCCGGGCTGGAAGTTCTCGGAGCAGGAGATGAGAGGAATTCCCATTCGTATTGAAATCGGCCCGAAGGATATCGAAGCAGGGCAGTGCGTTCTGGTACGCCGGGATACCAGAGAAAAGACCTTTGTATCATTGGATGATTTGGAAACAAAGACCAGAGAACTTTTAGAGAATATTCAGAAGGATATGTTTGAACGGGCCAAAGCACACAGAGACCAGCATATTTACGATGCACACGATTACGAATCGTTTTCAGATATTATCAGGAATAAGCCGGGCTTTATCCGGGGGATGTGGTGCGAGAGCCAGGAATGTGAGGATAAGCTCAAAGAGGACTTTGCGGCAACGGCACGCTGTATGCCGTTTCACGATCAGGAAGAAATTTCCTCTGTCTGCGTATGCTGCGGAAAACCGGCGCATAAACTGGTTTACTGGGGAAAGGCATATTAAGATGAAGATTGTGCTTCCGGATAAAGTCAGCTATATCATTGATACATTTATGCAGGCGGGATATGAGGCATATGCAGTAGGAGGCTGCGTCCGGGACAGTATTCTGGGGAGAGAGCCAAAGGACTGGGATATTACGACTTCTGCAAAGCCCATGGAAATAAAAGCTCTTTTTCCCAGGACAATTGATACCGGCATTGCCCACGGAACTGTGACGGTTATGCTGGGGAGAGAGGGATTTGAAGTTACGACCTACCGGATTGACGGAAAATACGAGGACGCAAGACATCCGAAGGAAGTCACCTTTACACCGAACCTGCTGGAAGACCTGAAACGCCGGGATTTTACCATAAATGCCATGGCATACAATGATCAAAACGGACTGGTGGATGCATTTGACGGAATCGGAGACCTGGAACGGAAGGTGATTCGCTGTGTGGGTGATGCGAAACAGCGGTTTACGGAGGATGCACTGCGTATGATGCGGGCAGTGCGGTTTGCGGCCCAGCTGGGATGTTCCATAGATCCGGATACAAAAGAGGCGATCCAAACACTTGCGCCTTCCCTTGCATATATCAGTGCGGAACGGATTCAGACAGAGCTTGTGAAGCTTCTGGTGTCTGATCATCCGGATGAGATGCGGACACTTTATGAAACAGGGCTGACAAAGATGATGATGCCGGAATTTGACGTCATGATGCAGACAGAGCAGAACAATCCCCACCATATTTATACGGTGGGAGAACATACCATTGCAGCGCTGATGCATGCAGAATGCGATAAAGTGCTTCGTCTGACTATGCTGCTTCATGATGTGGCAAAACCTTCCTGCCGGACAACAGACGAAGAAGGATTGGATCATTTTTACGATCATCAAAGACGGGGAAGCGAAATGGCAAGAGTCATTCTGCGCCGTTTGAAATTTGATAACGATACGACAGACAGAGTGTGCCGGCTGATTGCAGGGCATGATGACAATCCGCCGGTAACAGAACGGAATATCAGACGGGCAGTTGTCCGTTTGGGCAGTCAGTGCTATCCTGCAATATTTGCGGTAAAAAGAGCCGACATACTTGCCCAGAGTGATTATAAACGAACAGAGAAATTACAATATATAGAGGAATATGAAGCGTGCTATAACAGGATTCTTAATAAAGAGCAGTGTTTATCCCTAAAGGACCTTGCGGTGACGGGTGCCGATTTGATTGCAGCCGGCATGAAGCCGGGGCCGCAGCTTGGAATGGTTCTTAAGGAGCTTTTTGACATAGTCTTGGAGGACCCGGACAAAAATACAAAAGAATATCTTTTGATGAAAAGCCGGGATGCAGGCAGAAATCAAAGATAAGGCGAATACTTTCGAAAACCTTTTCATATGCTTAAAAGACACGGAATATACGGAATGTAGACGAAGTGGAAAAGATTCGTATGGAGGGGTTTTTGTGTATAATCGGGAAGAAGAGATTCTGGAACAATATGAAGTGGAAATAAGAAGCACGCTAAAAGGACGCGGAGCCCTTTGCTGTGATACGGACAAAGGTACCATGTTGTTAAAGGAATTCCGGGGTTCCAAAGAACGGGCCGGTTTTCTGCATAATATACTGGAATATTTATCTGGCAGGGGATTTTCGGCAGAGACGGTGGAACTGTCAAAGGAAGGAGAAGTTCTGGTAAAAGACGAGATTAGCAATACGTCTTATTTGCTGAAAAACTGGTATCTGGGGCGGGAATGTGATGTAAGAAACCGGGAGGATATTCTTTCTGCCGTCAGAAAATTAGCAGAGCTTCATAATCTGACAGCAGATTATGATGGCAGTATTCCGGATTTTTTGAAGGCGGAAGAAGGAAGTCTTCTGCAGGAATACGAGCGGCATAACAGAGAGCTGAATAAGGTCAAAAATTATATCCGCAATAAAAATAAAAAGAATGAGTTTGAAATGCTTTTTATGAAAGTATACGAGAACTATAAATTGCAGGCGCAGGAAGTAACGGATCAGCTGAAAAAACAGTCAAAGGACCTCGGCGAAGAGTTAAAGCAGCAGATGCGGGGGCTTTGCCACGGAGACTATAATCAGCACAATGTGCTCCTTTCCCAGGGAGAATGGGTGATTTTGAATTTTGAACAGATGTCGTATGATATTCTGGTACTGGATCTTGCGAATTTTATGCGTAAAATTCTGGAAAAATACAATTGGAATACAGGGCTGGGCATAGAGATGATCACAGCTTACGACAGTATCCGTAAAATGCTGCCGGAAGAATTGGAACAGCTTTATCTGCGTCTGGCATATCCCAAAAAATACTGGAAAATAGCGAATCACTACTGCAGCTCCAGAAAGTCCTGGATTTCCGGCCGGGATATTGAAAAACTGGAAAAAGTGATCGGGCAGGAGCCTCAGAGAAAGCAGTTTTTAAAAATGCTATTTTATTTCACAACCCAGGGAAAATATGATATAATGAGCGTTAGTGAGGAGAACATGCCTGCATGTTCTGCGAATGGTGATTAACGAAGGCAGATTATAATCGGAGAAGATACATGAAACTACAAAAGCAGGTTATATTAGCAGTGATGGCTATATCCGCAGCGTTGTTTTTTTGCTCCTGCGGAAGGACTTCTTCCGGAAGCGGTATTTTTCAGGGAAGGATGGGGTCCGGTACGAAGACAGAGCAGGAGGCAGAGCAGACGCCCCAGCAAGAGACTGACAAAGAGGCAGACCAGACAGATACTCCTTTGTATGTGATAGTAAAAATCGATACGGAAGGAAAGGAAGCCGTTTTTGAAAAAGTAAGTAACGGCAGACAGCTGCAGTACCCCTATACAGCAACAACAAGATTTTTGGATAAATACGGAAACAGCAAGTCGGCGGAATCCTTTCTGCCGGGAGATGTGGCAGAAATTGCCGTTTCCGAAAGCGATCAGGAGCTGGTCAGCGTTCAGCTGTCAGATGCAGTATGGGTATATGAAGATATTGTAAATTATTCCATAGACGAAAGCATTGGAGCACTGATCGTAGGAAATACAAAATATGCGTATGATCCGGAGCTCTCCATTTTTTCCGGAGAAGGACGCATTGGTTTTTCGGATATCAGCGAATCGGATATACTGCGGGCAGTAGGATCAGACAAAAAGCTGATTTCACTGGCAGTCCAGAAGGGCCATGGTTATCTGGCCCTTGCGAATACGAAGCTGTTTGAAGGAAGCTTTATCTGTGTGGGCGACCGAATTTTTGAGCAGGTGGAGCCGAATATGCAGATTGAAGTGCCCGAGGGGACCTATTTGGTGACGGTGGCGAACAATGGATACGGCGGCAGCCGTGAAATAGAGATCAAAAGAGATCAGACAGTCGCACTGAATCTGGATGAACTGAAAGGAGAAGGGCCCAAAGTATGCAAGATCACCTTTGATGTGGGCGTGGAGGGCGCAGTCCTTTGGATTGACGGGAAAAAAGCGGATTATTCCAAACCCATTGAACTTGCATACGGCGTTCACACCATTGCAGTAGAGGCGGAAGGCTATGATACCATTACAGAAAAGCTGGTGGTAAATTCCAAAGAGGCAGAGATTGAAATTGCTTTAAATTCGGCTTCGGGAAGTAAAGCTTCGGATACGGACAGCAGTGCGAAAACGGATACGGATACGGACAGCAATAATACAAATCAGAATACGAACAATAACAATACTGCCAATAATAATACGGGCGCTGCAGGCCAAAACAACGGAAATACAAATAATAATAACAACAGCAATAATAATAACAATAATAATTCCAGTCAGACAGACTATCTGACAACTTTGTATAATCTGCTGACGTCTATTGGCAATACCAATAACAATAACAACAATGCAAACAGCAGCTCAAACACAGACAGCAACTCAAATTCAAGCACAGATGACGATGATTTGAGGGATGAATAAAACAATAGGAGGAAAAAGATGAGTTACAAAGAAATTTACAACGAATGGCTTTCCAATCCGTATTTTGATGAGGCTACGAAAGCAGAGCTTTTGGGAATTGCAGATGATGAGAAAGAAATCGAAGACAGATTCTATACGGAGCTGGAGTTTGGTACAGCAGGCTTGCGAGGCGTGATCGGCGCAGGTACGAACCGTATGAATATTTACACGGTCCGCAAAGCAACCCAGGGGCTTGCCAATTATATCCAGAAGGTCGGTGCAAAAGAGAAGGGCGTTGCGATTGCATATGATTCCAGAAGAATGTCGCCGGAATTTGCAGATGAAGCGGCGCTTTGTCTGGCAGCAAACGGAATCAAAGCATATGTATTTGAATCTTTAAGACCGACGCCGGAATTATCTTATGCAGTCCGCAAGCTGGACTGTACGGCAGGTATTAATATCACGGCAAGCCACAATCCGGCAGAGTATAATGGCTACAAGGTATACTGGGCAGACGGCGCACAGATTACGCCGCCTCATGATACCGGTATTATGGCAGAGGTTAAGGCTGTCACCGATTACAGCACAATGCTTACTATGGACAAGGCTTCGGCCAGGGAGCAGGGGCTTTATATTACCATTGGCGAAGATATCGACCGTTCTTATATGGAGGAGATCAAGAAGCTTGTGCTTCATCAGGATGCGATCGATGCGGTTAAGGATGAATTAAAAATCGTTTATACTCCATTGCATGGAACCGGCAATATTCCCGTTCGTACAATCTTAAAGGAACTGGGATTTAAAAATGTTTATGTGGTAAAAGAGCAGGAGCTGCCGGACGGAGATTTCCCGACGGTAGGATATCCGAATCCGGAAGCGCCGGCTGCTTATGAGCTGGCTCTGGCTCTGGCCAAAAAGGAAAATGCGGATCTGGTACTGGCTACCGATCCGGATGCAGACCGTCTCGGCGTGTATGTCAAAGACGGACAGACCGACGAATATCATATGCTAAACGGCAATATGTCCGGCTGTTTGATCGGAGACTATATTATCGGGCAGACAAAAGCCGTAAAAGGCAGTCTTCCGGAGGACGGAGCTTTTATCCGTTCTATTGTGACAACAAATCTGGCAGATGCCATCGCCCGGTATTACGGTGTGGAATTGATTGAGGTGCTGACCGGATTTAAATTTATCGGGCAGAAGATACTGGAATTTGAAAATACGAATAAGGGAACCTATCTGTTCGGTATGGAAGAAAGCTATGGCTGTCTGCCGGGAACTTATGCAAGGGATAAGGATGCCGTTGCAGCGACGATGTTCCTTTGCGAAGCAGCGGCATTCTATAAAACACAGGGCAAGACGCTTTGGGATGCTATGCTGGATATTTATGAGAGATGCGGATATTATCAGGATTATGTAGAATCTATTACCTTAAAGGGAATTGAAGGGCTTGAGAAGATCCAGAACATCTTAAAGACGTTAAGGGAAGAACCGCCTGTATCCATTGGGGATTATGAAGTGCTGGCAATCCGGGATTATAAGGAGGATACCATTACCGATACCAAAACAAAAGAGGTGAAGCCTACCGGCCTTCCGCAGTCAAATGTATTGTATTATGAGTTGACAGACGATGCATGGGTATGCGTACGGCCTTCCGGAACAGAACCGAAGGTGAAGTTCTATATCGGCGTAAAAGGCGCTTCTTTGGAGGATGCGGAAAGGAAGTCCAAAGAATTGGGCAGTACGATGCTTGGTATCGTAGAAAAGTTGATATAAAATAACTGCTTTTTCTTGACAAATACAGGTAAAACAAGTATAAATATTCTTGTAGGTAATCAAGAAAGAGAGAACCTGAGTAAATATAGGAAATCCACAGGAGGAATTTTTAAATGAACAAAGCAGAATTAGTTGCAGCTATGGCTGACAAAACGGGATTAGCGAAAAAGGACGCTGAAGCGGCATTAAAAGCTTTTACAGATGTAGTTGCTGAAGAATTGAAAAAGGGTGAGAAGATTCAGTTGGTAGGATTTGGAACTTTTGAAGTTTCCGAGAGAGCAGCAAGAATCGGAAGAAATCCGCTGACCAAGGCTGAAATCGAGATTCCGGCTTCCAAAGCGCCGAAATTCAAAGCAGGAAAAGCATTAAAAGATATGGTAAATGTATAAATCATAAGAATGTAAAATGTATGCAGAGGGCTCATTCAGGCCCTCTGTGTTTTTATATCATATCAAAATTGTTGCAAAAAGAGGGATTGTATGAGACTGGATAAATTTTTAAAAGTGTCCCGGCTGATTAAGCGCCGTACGGTAGCGAATGAGGCTTGTGACGCAGGAAGGGTATCTGTTAACGGAAAAACGGCAAAAGCATCGGTAAAAGTAAAACCGGGAGACATAATTGAAATTGCCTTTGGGCAGAAAACAGTAAAAGCAGAGGTGCTTTCTCTGGCAGAATCCACGAAGAAGGAAGACGCAAAGGAGATGTTCCGATATTTGTAATCTTCCAAAGATTCTTTTGCATAAAACCAAATACCCCCTAATATAATATAAAAAGACAACCATTCCGGATGCCAAAGGTAACTGTGAAGCCGGGCCAAAGGTTGAATCGTTACTGCCAAACAGTGATAAACAGGGGGTAAATATGGAAGAAAAGACAGCAAATAAAAAAACGCATAAGCTTCTGATCAGCAGCCGCAAAACGGGAAGCTTCAGCGGAGTGGTGGATGTTCTTTCCTTTGATGTAGCGGAAATTCTCTTGGAGACAGAAGAGGGGATGCTTTTGATCAAAGGAGATGATCTTCATGTGAACCGGCTCAGTCTGGAAAAAGGCGAGGTTGATATTGAAGGGAAGATCGATTCTCTGGCTTATTCTGAGGTAAAGGATTACGGAAAGCAGGCCGAATCCTTTTTCGGGCGGTTATTTAAATGAGCGGGACAATCAGCGAAACCATTGCCGGGGAGGGCAGTCTGCTGCTTGTCTCCCTTTTGTTTGGTTTTGCTTTGATGCTGGTATATGATATTGTCCGTATTTTCCGGCATATTGTAAGACATGGAACAATTCTTATGGCGGCCGAGGATGTTTTATACTGGCTGTTTTGTGCCATAGGGATTTTTGCCATGCTGTATCAGGAAAATGACGGCCTGCTGCGCTGGTTTGTATTGGGAGGCGTTACGGTTGGCATGCTGCTGGAGAATCATTTCATCAGCCCCGTTGTTGTTTCTTTGTTTGTAAAGATCATACGGATCTGGCTGAAGATCATAAAAAAATTTTTACATATATTCGGAAAGCCTCTGAAAAAAGTTTGTATATTTTTCAGAAAAGAATTGAAAAAAATCAGGAAAGCGATTAAGATAGGATTAAGTAAAGATTAAAAGAGGGAAGTTATATGGGCAGATATCAGAAAAAGAAGAACAAAACGGGACGAGCAAGTATTGCCTGCATTGTAGTAGTATTACTTTTATTTATGTCAGTTCAGATTATAAAGCTTTATCATAAGAATCAGGAATATATCGCAAGGGAAGCGGCGCTGACAGAACAGTTTGAACAGGAAACGGAACGGGCAGATCGGCTGTCTGATTACGAGAAATACATCGGAAGTCAGGAATATGTGGAAGATACAGCAAAAAGTAAGCTGGGTATGGTTTATGATAATGAGATTATCTTCAAAGAAAAATAATACGAATATCCTAAAATGGTTAAGAGCCCTCGAATCTACAATTCGAGGGCATTTTTGACGAAAAGTTTTTAAAGCGCCTCCTCTGGTTTGACAAAGATTTCAGGATTTCGCAGTTATAATGCCTCTTAGTTTCGGCAGCATGGTCTGCCTTTCCATTTAAAAATGAAGTGTAGGAGGTATTATAATGAAAAAGACAGGATGGAAACAGCTGGTACTAAGCGTGGCGGGAGCATTGTTTTGTAAAATATCGGTTATGGGATGTTATCCGGTTGTTCCTGCATTTTTTGCGGCAGTTTATTTGGAGGAGCAGGGACGATGGCTGTTGTCGGTGGGAATGCTGACCGGTATGGTTGCGTTTCTGCCGATTACAGTAATTGCAAAATATGCCATGTCTCTTTTGCTGATCGGGATTACGGTGCAGCTTTCGGAGTGGGTGGACAAGCGGTGCTATACGGTGGTCGCAGCGCTTGCAGCTTCCGGTGGAACACTGGCGCTTTCCGTATTCGGCGGAATTTTTGATTTTAAAAATCAGGTTACTATGGCAGCGGCAGTCTGCGAGGCAGTATTTATTTTTGGCTTTGTTATTTTGGCGGCAAGGGGTGTCCATTTGTTTTTGGAAGAGCAGCCGGCGCCGGATCGATTGGAATATATAAGGGATGGATATCAGGAGCAGCGCCTTTTAAATTATGCAAAAAGCTTTGAAGGACTTTCCAAAACATTTTTGTCGATGAGCAAACGGAGCGAGATGCAGCAGGAGGATATGGGACAGATGCAGCAGGAGCTGACGGGGCGCATCTGCAGCGGCTGTGACACCTGTGCGATCTGCTGGTCGTCTGCAAATCCCATGATGTATGGTCTTTTTGGCCGCCTGATTAAAAATCTGATGCAAAACGGTGAGGCAGATGAAGAAACGAGAAGAAGACTGAATGAGCACTGCCAGTATGCCGGACACGTGGAGCGGGAGGCAGTAAATGTATTTGAACAGATCAGGGTAAATAAGGCCTGGTACAACAGACTGCTGGAAAACCGGGAAGTCATTGCACAGCAGTTAGATGCCATGGCTTTTATTATGGAGGACTGTGCCAGTGAATCACAGCTTTTGGACAGGGAGGAAAAACGGAAAATTGCTGAGATCCGGTATCGGGCAAAGGAATGCGGCATCACGGCAGAGGAAATACATCTGTTTCGAAAAAATAACAGTCACATTCAGGCCGTTTTGCAGGTGCGTTCGAAATGGGGAAATTGTGTTGCAATGAAGGAGCTGACCAGAGTAGTGACGGAGGTGCTGAATCTGCATATGAAGCCCCATAAAGATACCAGAACATTTATCGGGAAAGAAGCCGCGGAAATTATTTATGAAGAAGAGCCGGCGTTTCATGCCGTACACGGAGTGGCAAGACTGACCAAGGACGGAGGGGCGGTATCGGGAGACAGCTTTTCTTTTTTGGAAAAAGAAGATGGGGAGCTGGTACTTAGTCTGTCGGATGGTATGGGGTTTGGAGAACGGGCCTGCCGGGAAAGCGAAATGGTAGTGGATCTTCTGGAACGCTTTGTGGAAGCAGGCTTTACAAAGGACACGGCGATCAAAATGCTGAATTCGGCAATGGTGATTCATGGAGAGGACGATCAGTATTCCACTGTGGATATTTCATCTATAGATCTTTATACCGGAGAAACATCTTTTTATAAAATAGGGGCGTCCGCAACGTTTATCCGGCACAAAAACGGCAGTGTGGAATGTCTTTTATCCACATCCCTTCCGGTGGGCGTCCGTTTTGAAATCGAGATCGAGCAGGCCAAAAAGCAGCTTTCGGACGGGGATTTTCTTGTCATGATTACAGATGGTGTGTTAGAATATCTGCATACCGAAAGGCCTGAGGAGACGATGGAAGAGATTATTTCTGAGATCACGACCAATCACCCGGGACTTATGGCCAAAAAAATTTTAGATCAGGTAATGGTCTATACCGGCGGAGAAGTACGAGATGATATGACCGTGCTTGCAGCCGCCATCTGGGAGAATTGACAGAGTATGATAAAAAAAGTTGCAGCATATATCAAACAGCACCATATGATATCGGAGGGAATGCATGTATGCGTCGGCATTTCCGGAGGAGCCGATTCTGTCTGCCTGTTTCTGGTTCTGAACCGGCTGCAAGAATCCATGGGATTTTCCATGTCTGCTGTGCACATTGAGCATGGAATACGGGGAGAGGAAAGTCTTATGGATATGGAATTTGTAAAAAGCCTTGCAGAGGATTTTGGAGTGGAGTTTTCCGCCTATTCATATCCGGTAGAGCAGATCGCGCGAAACAGAGGATTTTCCGTGGAAGAAGCGGGCAGGGTTGTCCGCTATGAAGCATTTGAAAAAGAATGTACTCTTTACGGAGACGGTACAAGAATCGCATTGGCACATCATGCAGATGACAGTGCGGAGACGATGCTGTTTCATTTATGCCGGGGCAGCGGAATAGAAGGGCTTCGGGGAATCCGTCCGGTAAGAGGGAATGTGATACGCCCGCTGCTTTGCGTGACCAGGAAAGAGATTGAAGCATTTTTAAAACAGGAGGGACAATCCTGGCGGATGGACGCAACCAATGGGGATATTGCATACAGCAGAAACCGGATAAGAAACCGGGTTATGCCGGAATTACGGCATATCAACGAGCAGTTTACGGCACATATGAACTGTTTGTCTGAGGATGCAGCGGAAATTGCAGATTATCTTTGCGGGGAAGTGCGAAAGATTTTAGCACGGCAGATGACAGAGACGAAGGAGTCACGTCTGCGGTTTGACCTGACGGGCTTTTTTGGATATCCGGCGATTCTGCAGAAACGGATCATGATGGAATTGCTTGTTCAGGCAGGCGGCAGAAAAAAGGATATTGGCCGAGAACATGTTCAGGCACTGCTGAAACTGGCGGATGGACATACCGGCAGAAAAATATCTCTGCCTTATGGGGTAACCGGAGAAAAAACATATGGAGCGCTGCTGCTGTATAAAGAGGAGAAAGAAGACGGTCATAAGGCGGACCCGATTCGGATTCCGCTGACATCTGTTCCGGGAAACATACAGGTTCCTGCAGGAAAATTTTCATTTCGTCTGCTGGAATTTGTCAAAAAAGATATAGAAATTCCCCAAAATATGTATACGAAATGGTTTGATTATGATAAGATTAAAGACAGGCTTTATTTTCGAACCAGGGAACCGGGGGATTATTTTGTGCTGGATGAAACCGGGCACAGAAAGAAATTGAAGGATTACTGGATTGATGAAAAGGTGCCGGGGTATAAAAGGGGACAGATTTTGCTGCTGGCAGAGGGATCGCATATCCTATGGGCAGTGGGTGGCCGTATCAGTGCGGCTTATAAAGTGACAGGAGAGACGAAAACAATTTTAGAAGTACAGTTTATGGAGGAAAAACATGAGTGAGACAGTTCGGGTATTGTTATCAGAGGAAGAAGTAGACAAAAGGATTGCAGAAATTGCAGCAAGCATCAATGAAGATTATAAAGGAGAGCAGATACATTTGATCTGTGTTTTAAAGGGAGGTATCTTTTTTACCTGTGAACTTTCAAAGCGTTTGAATGTACCGGTTTCTATGGATTTTATGTCTGTTACCAGCTATGGGGCAGCGACAAAATCCAGCGGGGTAGTGAAGATCATCAAGGATCTGGATGAAGCGATTGAGGGCAAGAATGTGCTTGTTGTTGAGGATATCATTGATTCCGGAAGAACGTTAAGCTATCTGTTGGAGAATTTGCGGAACCGGAATCCGAAGAGCCTTAAGCTCTGCACATTATTAGATAAACCGGACAGGCGTGTAGTAGAGGTTGATGTGGATTATACCTGCTTTGAAATACCGGATGAGTTCGTTGTAGGCTACGGACTGGACTATGCGCAGAAATACCGGAATCTGCCGTATATCGGCGTGGTGGAATTAGACTGATGAAGTAAAAGGAGGTTGCCAGTTGAAAAAACATAGTTACAGAGGATTTGGGTTTTATGCGGCGCTTGTTGTCGTGGTGGTGATTGTCTGGCTGATGTTGGACGCGAGGGGAGATGCAGCCGCTGCATATACGATGACGGAATTCCAGGCCGCACTGGATCAGGGAGATGTGATATATGTAGAAATCGAGCAGAACCGTGAGATTCCTACGGGTATTTTGAATATTCATTTGACAGAGGAAGGCCCGAAGGAACTGTTTGTATCCGATGTCAATGAGATACAGGATATGTTTCGGGAAAGACAGTTTTCGAATTATTACATGAAAGATGTGCCTCCGGAGAGCTGGACGTTAAATCTGCTTCCGCTGCTTATTGTTCTGGCTGCCATGTTTATTTTGTTTATGATTATGAGTAATCAGGCGGCGGCAGGCAGCGGCGGTGTTAAGATGATGAATTTCGGCAAAAGCCGTGCCAGAATGGTAACGGTCAAAGATAATCTGATGAATTTTGCCGGTGTCGCAGGTCTTAAGGAAGAAAAAGAAGAATTGGAAGAGCTGGTGGATTTTCTGGAATCCCCACGGAAATACATTCGTCTGGGAGCAAGAATCCCGAAAGGAATTCTTCTGGTGGGACCTCCTGGAACAGGAAAGACTTTACTGGCAAAAGCAGTTGCCGGAGAAGCAGGAGTACCATTTTTTAGTATTTCCGGTTCTGATTTTGTTGAAATGTTTGTAGGCGTGGGTGCTTCCCGTGTCAGAGACCTTTTCGAAGAAGCCAAGAAAAATTCACCCTGTATCGTGTTTATCGATGAGATTGACGCTGTGGCCAGACGAAGAGGAACCGGTATGGGCGGCGGTCATGACGAACGGGAGCAGACATTGAATCAGATGCTGGTAGAAATGGACGGTTTCGGCGTCAACGAAGGAATTATCGTTATGGCAGCTACGAACCGTGTAGATATTCTGGACCCGGCGATTATGCGTCCGGGAAGATTTGACCGCAAGATTCATGTAGGCAGACCGGATATCGGAGGCCGGGAAGAGATTTTAAATGTGCATGCCAGGAATAAGCCTCTGGGAGATGATGTGGATTTAAAACAGATTGCCCAGACGACAGCCGGATTTACAGGAGCAGATCTGGAGAATCTGTTAAATGAAGCGGCGATCAATGCCGCAAAAGCAGACCGGGCTTATATTATGCAAAACGATATCCGCCAGTCATTTGTAAAGGTGGGGATCGGTGCAGAGAAAAAGAGCCGTATCATTACCGAGAAGGAAAAGCGGATTACGGCTTTTCACGAAGCAGGTCATGCAATCCTGTTTCATGTGCTGCCGGATGTGGGGCCGGTAGATACGGTGTCTATTATTCCCACCGGGTCAGGTGCGGCAGGTTATACCATGCCGTTAAGTGAAGAGGATAAGATGTTTAATACAAAAGGCCGTATGCTGCAGGAAATCGTAGTGGATCTTGGCGGACGCGTGGCAGAAGAAATGATATTTGACGATATCACAACCGGGGCTTCTCAGGATATTAAGCAGGCGACGCAGCTTGCCAAAGCTATGGTGACCAAATATGGAATGTCAGAAAACGTAGGGCTGATCAATTATGACAGTGATGATGATGAAGTGTTTATCGGCCGGGATCTGGCCCATACAAGAGGCTACAGTGAGGGCGTTGCCACCCGGATTGACGAAGAAGTGAAACGGATCATTGATGAGTGCTATGAAAAGGCAAGGAAGATTATACACGAACACGAAACGGTTTTAAATAAGTGTGCGGATCTTTTATTAGAGAAGGAAAAAATTAACCGAGAGGAGTTTGAGGGACTGTTTCAGTCATAAGAACCGATTGGAATTGTACATTGTGCACAAAAACAAAGATCAATTTTTGTGAA